>JBEBXF010000168.1:0-7132 GCA_040391725.1 Eoetvoesiella caeni
GCAGCAAGATCATCGAGGCGGCGCGCGCGCGCGACGCGGCCCGCAAGGCCCGCGAAATGACCCGCCGCAAAAGCGTGCTGGAAGGCGCTGGCCTGCCCGGCAAGCTGGCCGATTGCCAGGAAAAAGACCCCGCGCTCAGCGAAATCTATATCGTCGAGGGCGACTCCGCCGGCGGCTCGGCCAAGCAGGGCCGCGACCGCAAGTTCCAGGCCATTCTTCCGCTGCGCGGCAAAGTGCTCAATGTGGAAAAAGCGCGTTTCGACCGTCTTATCTCCAGCGAGCAGATCACCACGCTGATCACCGCGCTGGGCACCAGCATCGGCCCCGATTTCAATATCGAAAAACTGCGCTACCACCGCATCATCATCATGACCGACGCGGACGTCGACGGCGCCCACATCCGTACGCTGCTGCTTACGCTGTTCTACCGGCAAATGCCCGAACTGCTCGAGCGCGGCTACGTGTATATTGCCCAGCCGCCCCTGTACAAGGTCAAGGTAGGCCGCGACGAGCGCTATCTTAAAGACGACCAGGAAGAGGCCCAGTTCATGATGCAACTGGCCCTGAAAGACGCCAAGCTGTTCCCGAGCGAGGGCGCCAACCCCATCGAGGGCGACGCGCTGGCCGAACTGGCCCGCCAGTACATCCTGGCCGATACCGTCATCAACCGCCTGTCGCGCCATACCGACCTGACCGCGCTGTCGTCCATGGCCGAGGGTGTGGAAATAAGCCTGGTCGACGCGGAGCAGGCCCAGGCATCGGCCGAGCGCCTGCAGGCCGCCATCGACGATCCTTCCATGCCCGGTAGCGTGACCGTAACGGTGGAAGCCAACGAAGACGCCACCTCGTGGCGCCTGGTGGTCCGGCGCATGCATCACGGCAACGTGCGCGTCAGCATCTTCGACCGCGCCTTCGTGCGCGGCGCCGACTATGCGGTGCTGTCCAAGGCTGCCAAGACCTTCGTCGGCCTGCTGGGCGAGGGCGCGCTGGTCGTGCGCGGCGAAGGCGACAAGCGCAAGGAAAAATACGTTTCCGATTTCCGCGAAGTCGTCCAGTGGCTGCGCAACGAAGCCGAGCGCAGCGTCAGCAAGCAGCGCTACAAAGGCCTGGGCGAAATGAACCCCGAGCAGCTATGGGAAACCACCATGGACCCCTCGGTACGCCGCCTGCTGCGCGTGCAGATCGAAGACGCCATCGCGGCGGACGAGGTTTTCACCACGCTTATGGGCGACCATGTTGAACCGCGCAGGGCGTTCATTGAACAGCATGCGCTGCAGGCGGGGAATATTGATATTTGATGTTGTAGGATCCGATTGAAAGTTAGATTTGTCCGATTTAACTTAGATTTTGAGCCACCTTCGGGTGGCTCAACAATTGAATAGTTGGTATCCGTTGCTGCAGCGTTTCAGACTGGAGGCCTTGCTCGTCCCTTTCAGCTAGTTATGCCTTGAAAGGCACTCTTAAAAGGGCTATTATAAGAGCTTCTAATAAGGCTCCATGAGGGGTTTCTATATGGCTCATACTGTTCTTGCTGAAACAACGGCCAGCGTTTCTGAACTTAAGCGCAACCCCATGGGCACCGTGGCGGCGGGCGAAGGGGCGCCTGTAGCCATTCTCAACCGCAACGAGCCTGCGTTCTATTGCGTCCCTGCAAAGGCCTATGAAGCCCTGCTGAACCGACTGGAAGACCTTGAACTGAACGCTATCGCCGATGCCCGCCAAGGCCAAGCGGAAATCGAGGTCTCCCTGGATGACCTATAGGCTGAAGTTCAAAGACGAGGCCTTGAAAGAGTGGCACAGGCTCGACAGCACGCTGCGCGAACAATTCAAGAAAAAGCTTACTGAACGTCTGCAAGACCCACGCGTGCCGGCTGCCAAGCTGGCTGGCCACGTCGATCGCTACAAAATCAAGCTGAAATCTAGCGGCTATCGGCTAGTTTATGAGGTACGCGATGTAGAGGTCGTCGTAGTCGTTGTTGCCATCGGCAAGCGCGAACGCAATGCGGTCTACGCCGCAGCGGCCAAGCGCTGATGCCCGGCAACGACGACGGGTAGCAAAGCACGCCGCTCATGGGCGCTATCGCTGGTACTGCCGCGGATCCCATCGGCGCCACGGATTCTGGCGCGGGCGTACCGCTGCTGGCGGATAACGGACCGCGCCCTTGAGACAAGCCGTCCAGATTAACTTATAATTGATTATCATTCTCATTTTGTAAGATATATGGCGTCTCTGGGCTGGTCTCGGCAATTTTCCACTGACCTGACGATGTCCGTGGGATCGGCCGTGCTGCGGGATTCGCTGGAGGTTACCGCCCCTGTGTTCGAGGGGCTGCAGGTCATCGTCTCGCTGCAGGCCCGGCTGCGCTGCCGCATCAATGGCCGGGCCGCGTTCAATATCGCCGAACCGGGCGCTTATCTGGTGATTGCTTCCGGCGCGCAAGAGGGGTGCGACCGGCTCGAACCCAATACGCTGCAGCAGTTCGTGCGTATAGGAATCGATACTGAAAGCGCCGAGCGCAATGGGTTCGACCTGCGCAAGATCGCCGCCAGCGCCGGCAAGCGGCTTTACAGCCATGACGTTATCGTTTTGCATCAGCCGCTGACCCCGGCGCTGCAAGCCATTGCCCGGCAGGCGCTGGTGTGCCCGCTGCAGGGAAGCATGCGGGACGTCTACCTGGCCGGCAAGGGGCTGGAGCTTGCGGCGCTTGCAACGGGCAATGTGTTGAACACTGGCGAGGAATGCGGGACCAGGCTGAGCAGCTCCGATCTGGAGCGGCTGTGGCATGCGCGCGAGCTTGCAACGCATCACTACCAGCAGCCCCTCACCCTGCACGAGATTGCCCGGTGCGTCGGAACGAATGTGAACAAATTGAATTCCGGCTTCCAGCAATTGTTCGGCATGAGCGTCTTCCAGTATGTGCAGAACTACAGGCTCGAACAGGCATACCAGATGCTTTCCACACGTGCTTATTCCGTTTCCGAGGTTGCTGCGTTCGTCGGCTACGCCATTCCGCATTTTTCCACGTTGTTCCGCAAGCATTTCGGCTTTTCCCCAAGCCAGCTCGCCCGCTGAGCCGCTTGCGCGGGTTTACGGGCACAGGCGCTTCGCGGACAGGGTGTTTTCCATTTAATTCCACAAAAAGCAAAAAACGAAAGTATTAGTGCCGTTCGCTTAAGCATCTTTGGCCATGTGTCCATAAGATTAACGAGATTGATTCTCATTAGCTTATCAACCAAGGATCCATGCCGATGTCGCGCTCGATACGATGCTTTGTACGCCTACCCTTGTTGTCCCGTTATGGCCCGACGCCCTTGGGGGTGGCGGCGATTGCGTGCGGCCTGGCGTTTCCGGCGCTGGGCCAAGGCATTTCCTCTTCGAATGACGTCCAGGCATTGCCCGCTGTAACCGTCAAAGGAAGCGCGATCGATGCATCGTCGGAGGATACAGGCTCGTACACCATGCAAAACGCGACGGTGGGCAGCAAAATGCCCGCGACGCTCAAGGAGACGCCACAGTCGGTTTCGATCATCACGCGCAAGCGCATGGACGACCAGAACCTCACCACGCTCGATCAGGTCATGGGCCAGGCCACGGGCGTGACTACCGACCTGAGCGGAACCGCGGTGATTCCGACGTTCTATATCCGGGGCTATCCCGTCGAGTATTTTGAATACGATGGTGTGCCGATCCAGACCGGGGGGGCGTCCTGGTCCCAGCCCGATATGATCATGTTCGACCGCGTCGAGGTGCTGCGCGGCGCCGCCGGCTTGTTCAACGGTGCGGGACAGCCGGGGGGCGTCATCAACCTGGTGCGCAAGCGTCCGGCCGCGCAGCAGCAGTTTTCCGGCTCCTTGAGCGCAGGCTCCTGGGATGCCTACCGCGGCGAATTCGACTACAGCAGGCCCTTGAACCAGAGCGGCTCCGTGCGCGGCCGCCTGGCGGCGAGCTATGACGACCGGGGTTCCCACGTCGACTACGCCCACAGCAGGCAACAATCGATTTATGGCATCGTCGAGGCCGACCTCACATCCAGAACCACGCTTTCCCTTGGCATGAACTACTCGAAACGCGACTGGCTGCCGGCAATGATGGGGGTGCCGCGCTACAAGGACGGCGGCGATCTGGGCTTGCCGCGCAGCACGTTCCTGAGCACGCCATGGACGCATTGGAACTTCGAGACGACGCAGGTCTTCGCCGACTTGACGCATGAGTTCAACGATGACTGGAAACTCAAGCTCAGCGCTGTCTCGGATCACGAAACCAGCGACCTCAAGTATGCCTATGTTTCCGGCGCAGTCGACCGGACGACCTTGAAGGGGCCGATGCTAAGTGGCGGCGCCAATGCCTACGACAACAAGCAGTTGGGCCTTGATGCCAATCTGACCGGGGCTTTCCAGGCATTTGGCCGGCGACATGAAGTCGTAGTGGGCGTCAACTGGTACGACCGCAATGCGGATTCGCAAGGGGGGCAGCTTGCCGGTTTCGGAGGAACGCCGGTCGATGTCTTCAATTTCAATCCGTCGTCCATTCCCAACCCTGGCGATCCTCGATGGACGAGCGACAGCCGTACCGACACCACGCAGTATGGCGTCTACGGCGCGTTGCGCCTGAAATTGAGCGATCCATTGACGTTGCTGCTGGGCGGGCGGGTGAGCTGGTGGGACAGCACGACGCAAAACCGGCTCACCGGCGCGACCACCTCGGACTACAAGCAGAACGCGCGCTTCACCCCCTATGCCGGTATTGTTTACGACCTCAACCCGACATGGGCGCTATATGCTAGCTACGCGGATATTTTCCGTGTGCAGAGCAATTATCTGGACAGCAACGGCAATGGTCTGCCGCCCGTCGTCGGCGCCAACTACGAGGCCGGCGTAAAGGGGGCGTTTTATGGCGGAAAACTCAATACCTCTTTCGCGGTCTTCCGCATCGAGGAAACCAACCGGGCCATACAGACCACCCCCACGGTCATCGGCAACTGCTGCTATGCGGCCAACGGGAAGGTTCAAAGCCAGGGGTTCGAGGCGGAGGTATTCGGTGAGCTGACTCCCGCGTGGCAGGTCACGGCCGGCTATACATTCAATACCGCGAAATACCTGAAAGACGCGACCAGCGAGGGACAGCCGTTTCGCAGTTTCGCGCCCCGGCACCTGTTCCGCTTCTGGACTTCGTACCAGTTGCCGGGGGCGTGGAACGCCTGGAGCCTTGGCGCCGGGGCGGATATCCAGAGCGGCTTCTATAGCGTTGGCGGCACCCCCAGCGTGAATGTGTCGCAAGGCGGCTACGCCGTCGTCAATGCGCGCATCGGCTACCGCATCAACAAGAACATGTCGCTGGCTCTGAATGTCAACAACTTGTTCGACAGGACTTACTACGCGCGCCTGGGCAGCGCCGGCGCGTTCGGCCCGGCCAACTTCGGCAACGTCTACGGCGAACCGCGCAGCGCCATGCTCACTCTAAGGGTAAAACTATGAACGGATTCTTCGCGTTGAAGCGGTTGCGGAAATGGTGGCTGGCAACCGCTTTGGCCTTGGCCGCCGGTCTGGCCCAGCCGGTGTGGGCCATAGAGCCATTGCCTTTTGTGAACCCGCCCTCGGTCGCCGCTCCGGTCTGGGCGGGCGAGTTTCAATGGTCGATGCGCATGAAGGATCAGGCCGATGCGCCATTCCGCCTACGCCTGGGCTTTATGGCATTACCTGGCGGCGACTGGTCGACGACAGGTTCATTGGTGCTCGACGATGCCGAATTGGGGGCCACCGGCTCGGCGCGACTACGCGAAGGCAGGCTCCTCATAGACCTGCTGGTCAGCGGGGGTGTCCGGAACGTGCCTCCGGATGAGGGCAAACGCGCCTTGTTTCCGCCGGGGCAGGTCCCCGCGCGCATCAGTTCGACGGGATTCGCAACCATGCGCATCGAACTGGATCCGCGGCGGCTTGATGGCATCGCCTCGATGTACATGACAAACGTCGTCAACGGCAACCACGTGCAAGGCCCCTACTATGCAGAAAGCACGTTGACTCTGGAGAGAAAATAGAGATGGCTGGACGGCGCGAGGCCTGGCTGTGGATCCATCTCTGGATGGCCTTGATCCTGGGTTTCGTGTTCGCCCTCATGGGTTTGAGCGGAGCCGTTCTGGTGCTGCGCGTGCCCGTCCTGCAATGGGAAGTGGGCGCTGCGGCGCTGCGCCTGCGGCAAGCTCCGGAGCCCGGCACGCCTTATGCGCAGCCGGATGCCTGGAAAATGTCGGCGCAGGCGGCTTATCCGCAGTTCGAGCGGATCATGGGCGTCGCGAAGCCGCGCGCCGGCTTTCTGGTGTCGGACAATGCGCTGGTCTTCGGCTCTGTACGTGGCCGCAAGGGTATAGGGATTGCGATGATCGATCCTTATTCCTCCGAACCCCGGGCATTCTTCGTTTATGACGATCTGTTCCTGGCCAGCATCGTTGCCTTGCACCGCTCGCTATTTCTGCCGCGTTTTTTGGCTGGGCCCGCGCTCGGTGCCGCCGGCTTCGCGCTTCTGGCATCGCTGGCAACCGGGCTTTGGTTGTGGTGGCCGCGCGGACCGGGAATGCAGTCCTGGCGGCGCGCGTTGAGTGTCGGACGCAAGAGCCGCGGCACGCGTCTGTGGCGGGAGCTGCATGGCGCTGTCGCCGCCTACCTCATCATCCCGCTGGCGCTGCTGGCCCTGACCGGAATCTGGCTGTCGCAGCCGAAATGGTTCGCCTGGCTGGGCCTTGGCGGCTCGTTCAGGCCGGTGGTCTCCGCAATGCATGCGGAACTGATGCTAGGCCTGGCGGGGCAGGTCGTGACGTTCCTGGCGGGCCTTTCCCTGCCGGTGCTGTATGTATCGGGGCTCGTGTTGTGGTGGACAAGACGGCGCAATCGGCGCGCCGCAATTCCCTGTTCTTCCAGCTAAGGGCGGGCGTATCTACGACGATTGTTGAGCCCCTACTGAAGAAACCCGCCACTCTGGCGCCGCCACAGCCTTGCGTAGATGCCGTTTTTCTCCAGTAGTTCAGCATGGCTGCCTTCCTCCACAATGCGTCCTTCGTCGAGGACGATGAGGCGGTCCATGGCGGCGACGGTGGAAAGGCGGTGGGCGATGGCGATGACGGTCTTGCCTTCCATCATT
>JBEBXF010000169.1:0-7124 GCA_040391725.1 Eoetvoesiella caeni
CCTTGTATCCGGTTGAGGATGCCTTCGGACGTGAGCTCGCGCACCGCGCGATTGACCGTCATGCGCGACACGCCGAACTGGCGCGCCAGCGTCAGCTCGGACGTGATCACGTCTCCTTCGCGCCAGTGGCCCGCGTGGATCTGCGCCAGCAGGTAGTCCTTGATGCGCTGATAGAACGGTATCTCGGTGTTTTCCCGTATGTCCAAAATGTCTCCATCGAAACCGTCATAGACGACGGATCCAGAAAATTAAATTAGTTTGCCCGCATTTTCATGTCAATGCATAACGCCGCCTAAAAATCTCTTTGCAAAAGTTGTATAGACAAATTATCATAAAAATGCAAAAGCTGGAAAACACCTGATTCCAGACAACATAAGGAGACGGAACAAATGGTTCACTTCAAAACCAGGCAATTGGTGGCCGCGCTGGCCGTGTGCTCGGCCTTTGCCGCGCCTTCGGCATTCGCCGACATCAAGATCGGCTTCAACGCGCCGCTGACCGGCTTTGCCGCTTTCGACGGCAACTCGGCCCTGGTCGGCGCCAAGCTGGCCGTGTCGGACGCCAACGCCAAGGGCGGCATCAACGGCGAAAAACTGGAGCTGGTCGTCTATGACGACCAGGCCTCGGCCAAGGAGGCCACCCCCGTCGCCACCAAGCTGGTCGAGAAAGACCAGGTCGTCGGCGCGGTATCGGGTTCGTATTCGGCCTCGACGCGCGCGGCGGCCGGCATTTTCCAGAGCGCGGGCGTTCCCTACGTCGTGGCCTACGCCATCGACCCCAGCGTAACCCGCACCGGCGACTACATGTTCCGGGTTTCGGCCATGGGCGACGTCCAGGGCCGCGGCGGCGCCAAGCTGGTCAGCAACCTGGGCAAAAAGCGCGTTGTCCTGCTGACCCTGAAGAACGACTTCGGCCAGACCCTGGCCGCCGGCTTCAAGGACGCCGCGCCCAAGTTCAAGCTCGACATCGTCAATGAATACGAATACGGCATCAAGGACCGGCAATTCGGCGCGCTGATCGCCAAGATCAAGTCCGACAACCCCGAAGTCATCTACGCATCCGGCTACTATTTCAACGCCGGCCCGCTCATTTCCCAGCTCAGGGCTTCCGGCGTCACCGTTCCGGTCATCGGCCAGGAAGGCTACGACGGCGAAAAATTCATCGAGATCGCCGGGCCGGCCGCCGAGGGCACGCTCATCACCACGTCGCTCGACCGCGATTCGGCCTCTCCCGTTACCCAGTCTTTCCTGAAAGAATTCCGCCAAAGCGCGGGATACGGCGCGGACATGGTCGGCGCCTCGTCCTATAGCGCAACCGCCATTCTCATCGACGGGCTGCGTAAAACCAATGGCAAGGGCGGCGCCGCCCTGCGGGACGCCATTGCCTCCGGCACGTATGAAATGCCCATCGGCAAGCTGACCTTCAACGACCTGCACGAAGTCAACAAAGACGTCCAGGTTCAAGTCGTCAAGGACAAAGCCTGGCACCGGCACTCCGTCATTCACGACCCCGAGTTGCTGGCCGCGCCGACAAAGGCCGGTAAATAAGGCCCCGCCCTGGTTCCGCGCGACCGGGGCCGCGCCAATAAGCCCCCGGCGGCCCAACGGGCCGCCGGGGCGACGACAAACCCTACAAGACGAGCCGCATAACTGTCAGGAGCATGGAAAATGGCCGCTGATCTGAACGAGCGCATCCGCAACAGCGTCACGCCGGAGCAAATAGAAGCATTCCGGCGCGATGGCGCGATCTGCTTGCGCCAATTATTGAGCCCCGAAGAAGTCGATCTTCTCCGGCAAGGCATCGACGCCAATATCGCGCACCCCAGCCCGCGCGGCAAGGTCGCCAGCCAGGCCGACGACCCCGGCAGCTTCTTCCAGGACTTCTGCAATTGGCAAGAAAACGAAGCCTACCGCCGCTTCATTTTCGAATCGCCCGTCGGCACCGCCGCGGGCTTGCTGATGGGCAGCCGCGAAGCGCGGCTCTACCACGACCACCTCCTGGTCAAAGAGCCCTACACGCGCCAGCGCACGCCCTGGCACCAGGACCAGCCCTACTACAACGTTGACGGCCGGCAGAACTGCAGCATGTGGATTTCCGTCGATCCCGTGGCGCGCAACTCCACCCTGGAGTTCGTCGCGGGCTCGCACCTGGGATCCTGGCTGATGCCGCGCTCGTTCAAGGAAAACCAGGCCAAATGGTTCCCGGAGGGCAGCTTGAAAGACCTGCCCGATATCGAGGCGGCCCGAGACCAATACCCCATCGTCGGGTGGGAGATCGAGCCCGGCGACGTGGTCTGCTTCCATATGCTGACGCTGCACGGCGCGGGGGGTGTCGCCGAGAATCGCCGCCGGCGCGTGTTCTCGGTGCGATTCCTGGGCGACGACATGCGCCATACGCCGCGCCAGTGGGTGACGTCCCCGGAATTCCCGGGGCTGAAGGAAAGGCTGCCCGCGGGCGCGGTCATGGACGACCCTTTGTTTCCCGTTTTATGGACCCAGCCTTCTTGATGAAAGGATGAACGGCCAGGCGCGCCAAGCCCTCCAGGGCGCAAGCGCGCCGCCGCGGAGGCATTGCCGCCGCGGCCGCCCGATTACAAAATCGCTTTAGGAGTTTTTATGCTCTTCATGGAGCTGATCTCGCAAGGCCTGGTGCAAGGCAGCATCTATGCCCTGGTTGCCTTGGGATTGACACTGGTCTACGGGCTGCTGCGCATTCTGCACGTTGCGCATGCTTCCTTCTTTACGCTGGGCGGCTATATAGGCGTGCTGGTCACCAACGCCACGGGCAGCCTGCCGCTAGCGTTCCTGGTGTCCATGCTGGCGGCGGGGCTGATGGGAATCGCCATGTACCGGCTTTGCTACGAGCCCATCCTCAAGCAGCCCCCCTTTGTGGCGCTGATCGCCTCCATCGGCCTGTACATTGCGTTCGAAGAAGTGTTCCGCATTGTGTTCGGGGCGTCGGGCCTTTCGTACCAGGCTCCTCCGCTGCAAGAGCATGTTCAATTGTTCGGCTTTCTTAATTTCAGCCTTGCCGAATTGATGGTCATGGCGAGCACCGCCGTCATCATCGGCATCCTCGGCTATCTGCAAAACAAGACCCGGGTGGGCATTGCCTGCCAGGCCACGGTCACCGATCCGCAAATGGCCGAATCGTTCGGCATCCGGCTGCGCACCGTGCGCGATCTGAATTTCTTCATCGGCTCGGCGCTGGCCGCCTTTGCCGGGGTCTGGGTGGCCTTGCTCAACAATCTGGTCGAGCCCACCATGGGCAGCGTGCCGTCATACAAGGGCCTGGCCATCATCGTGCTGGGCGGCATGGGATCGGTGCGCGGCACCCTGCTGGCGGCGCTCGTGCTTGGCGTCATCGAATCCTTCGGCACCATCTACCTAAGCCAGTTCCTCGACCGCAATGCCATCGCCTTCGCCTTCCTGATTCTTGTCCTGATGTTCCGCCCCCAGGGGCTGTTCGCCAAAAAGTAGATCGACCATGGCTTACGAAATATCACTGCTAACCGCCATGAGCATCAGCGTCCTGTTTGCGCTGTCGCTTAATCTGATAACCGGCCTGTGCGGGCAAATCAGCCTGGGGCACGCGGCGTTCCTGGGCATCGGCGCCTACACCTCGGCCTTGCTGTGCAAAGCCGGCCTGCCGTTTTTCGCCACCCTGCCCCTGGCCATGCTGATGGCCGGGCTGGTGGGCGTCGTCGTCGGGCTGACCAGCCTGCGCGTGCGCAACGACTTCCTCGCCATCACCACCATGGGCGTCGTGTTCCTGTTCGTGGGCATCGTGCGCCAGCAGGACTGGCTGGGCGGGGAGATGGGCATTTCCAACATTCCCGTTTCCGGCCTCTCGAAGACCGGCTTCATGCTGCTGGCGCTGGGCCTGGCCGCCGCCACCGCCATATTCTGCGTCTATCTCAAGAAATCCTGGATGGGCCGGGTCTTCAACGGCATTGCCGAAGACGAAGACACCATGCGCGTGCTGAGCATCGACGTGCCGCGCTACAAGCTGGCGGCATTCGCCATCGGCACGGCCCTGGCCGGCCTGGCCGGCGCGCTGTACGGCCAGCATTTCAAATATATCGGACCCGACAGCTTCGGCTTCATCGAGTCCATTACCGTGCTGTCCATGGTCGTATTCGGGGGCATCGGTTCGGTGCCGGGCGTAATCGTCGGCGCGGCCCTGCTTTCCGTGCTGCCCGCATGGTTCCAGGTCATCGGCGACTACAAGCTGCTGGTCTACGGCGGCCTGCTGTTCCTGATGATGCGCTTCTCGCCCATGGGCCTGGCGGGCATAGTCCGCAACCTGTTCAAACGCAAAGACCCAGGCGCCAGCCCCGCGGCACAAGGGGTGGAACCATGACCACGACGGCATCCTCCCCCCTGCTGCGCGTTGCCAACGTCACCGTGCGTTTCGGCGGCCTGAGCGCGGTGGCCGACGTCTCCTTCGACGTGCACCCCGGCGAACTGCTGGGCCTGATCGGCCCCAACGGCGCGGGCAAGACCACGCTGATGCGCTCGATCACCGGCGTGGTGCGGCCAACCGAAGGCAGCGTCAGCCTTCAGGGCGAAGACATCACCGCGCTGCCCATCCACAAGCGCATCCAGAAAGGCCTCGCGCTTTCCCAGCAACTGGTCAAGCCGTTCCGCCAGATTTCGGTGCTGGACAACGTCGCCCTGGCGGCGGGCGCCCAGCATACGCATTCGCCGCTGCGGGCCCTGACGCGCCTCGCCCGGCAAAACGAAAACGCGATCGCCCGCGAACTGCTCGACCGGGTGGGCATTGCCGGCTATGCCGACCAGATGCCCGGCATACAGCCGCTTGGCGTTCTGAAGCGCATGGAAATGGCGCGGGCGCTGGCGCTGAACCCCAAGCTGCTGCTCCTGGACGAGCCGCTGGCCGGACTGAACTCCAAGGAAGCCAATGCGCTGGCAAGCACCATCGCCCGGATCAATCAACAGGGCATGACCATCGTCCTCATCGAACACAACCTGAGCGAAGTCATGCGCATCTGCCAAAGGCTGGTGGTGCTGGACAACGGCCGCAAGATAGCCAGCGGCGCGCCGCGCGAAGTCATGGAACAGCCGGAAGTGCGCGCCGCCTACCTGGGCGACGCCGCCCCAGCGTCCGAAGCCGAGCCCGCCGCCGAGGGAGAACACCATGCTTGAACTGAAAAACCTCTCTTGCGGATACGGCGCCTTCCAGGCCCTGGGCAATCTGTCGCTGACCCTGCGTCCCGGCACCATCACCGGCCTGCTGGGCGCCAATGGCGCCGGCAAATCCTCGACGCTGATGTGCCTGGCCGGCCATGTGGCGCTGCAAGGCGGCCAGGTTCTGTTCGAGGGCGAAGACATCAGCCACGCGCCGCCGCACGAGCGCGTGCGGCGCGGCCTCGCCATCTCGCCGGAAGGCCGGCGGCTGTTCAAGGATCTCAGCGTGTACGACAACCTGCAGGTCGGCGGCCTGGTGCGCCCGGCCGCCGAGTTCGCCCGCAACCGCGACCACGTCCTCACACTGTTCCCGCGTCTTGGCGAACGGCTGCATTCCCTGGCCGGCAATCTTTCCGGCGGCGAACAGCAAATGCTGGCCATCGGGCGCGCGCTGATGACCCAGCCCAAACTGATCATGATCGACGAATTGTCCTTGGGCCTGATGCCCAAGGTCATCGACCTTTGCTACAAGGCGCTGCTTCAACTGCGCCAGGACGGCATGACCATCCTGCTGGTGGAGCAGAACACGGAACGCGCTCTGTCCGTCGCCGACGACATTTGCGTACTTGAATCCGGCCGCACGGTCTGGCAGGGCAACGCCAAGACAGCGGCCACCGACCCCGCGCTGACCAGCGCCTACCTGGGACTGCACTGAGCCCTTCGGGCATCCAACAACAAACAGGCAGCCACTCATTTCCCAAGGAACACACCATGAATACCATCGCTGAAAAGACCTCTCTTGATACTGACCCCCGCTACGATCCAAGCCGCAGCATCCGCGCGCCGCGCGGCAGCCAGCTCAGTTGCAAGAGCTGGACGACCGAAGCGGCCTATCGCATGATCCAGAACAACCTCGACCCCGAAGTGGCCGAGAACCCCAAGCACCTGGTGGTGTACGGCGGCATAGGCCGCGCCGCCCGCAACTGGGCCTGCTTCGACCAGATCCTGGCGGAACTGCGCAATCTGAACGACGACGAATCGCTGCTGATCCAGTCCGGCAAGCCGGTGGGCGTCTTCAAGACCCATCCCGACGCGCCGCGCGTGCTGATCGCCAACTCGAACCTGGTGCCCAAATGGGCCAACTGGGAACACTTCAACGAACTGGATCGCCAGGGCCTCTTCATGTACGGTCAAATGACCGCCGGAAGCTGGATCTACATAGGCAGCCAGGGCATCATCCAGGGCACCTACGAGACCTTTGTCGAGGCGGGCCGCCAGCACTTCGGCGGCGACTGGGCCGGGCGCTGGATACTCACCGCCGGCCTGGGAGGCATGGGCGGCGCCCAGCCGCTGGCGGCCACGCTGGCCGGCGCGGTGTCGTTGAACATCGAATGCCAGCAAAGCAGCATCGACTTCCGCCTGCGCACCCGCTACGTCGACAAGCAGGCCAAGGACCTGGACGATGCGCTGGCGCTGGTCAAGCACCACTGCGAACGCAAGGAAGCCGTGTCGATCGCCCTGCTGGGCAACGCCGCCGAGATCCTGCCCGAACTGGTCAAGCGCGCCAAGGCCGGCGGCATCAAGCCCGACCTGGTCACCGACCAGACTTCCGCGCACGATCTGGTCAACGGCTACCTGCCCCTGGGCTGGAGCGTCGCCCAATGGAAAGCGGCGCAGCAAGACGCCGGCCAGCACGCCAGGCTGACCACTGAAGCCACCAAATCGTGCGCCGTGCACGTGCAGGCCATGCTGGATTTCCACGGCATGGGCATTCCCACGGTGGATTACGGCAACAACATCCGCCAGGTTGCTTTCGATGCCGGCGTCAAGAATGCTTTCGACTTCCCCGGCTTCGTGCCCGCCTATATCCGGCCACTGTTCTGCGAAGGCAAGGGCCCGTTCCGCTGGGCCGCGCTTTCGGGCGACCCCGAGGACATCTACAAGACCGACGCCAAGATCAAGGAACTGTTCCCC
>JBEBXF010000170.1:0-7123 GCA_040391725.1 Eoetvoesiella caeni
CTTTGCAATCTGGAAAGCAAACCGTTCTTCGCCATATTTTGCTATGACCTCCTTGATTTCTTCGAGGCCGGCCTGGGCCAGCCACTCCGCGGCGGTCAGGCCGCGACTCGTATCCATGCGCATGTCGAGAGGACCTTCGCGCATAAAAGAAAAGCCTCGATCCGCATCGTCGATCTGAGGCGAAGACACGCCCAGGTCCAGCATGACGCCGTCGACCTGGCCCAGGCCCAGCGCGGCCAGCTCGCGTTCCATGGAGGCAAAGCCGCCATGAACCACGGATACCCGGCCATCCTGGCCCGCCAGTTCCTGCGCCACCGCAATGGCCTGGGGATCTTTATCGAAAACGACAAGCCTGGCGTCGTCCGCCAGCTTGTCCAACAGATAGCGGCTGTGCCCGCCGCGACCGAAGGTGCCGTCCACGAAGATGCCGTGCCGGCGTACCGCCGCCCGCTCGTTGCTTTGGGATCGTTTGGACTTGCGCCCGAACTCTTCGTCAATCAGGGCGCTGACCGTAGGCTCAAGCAGCACGGATCGGTGAACTCGCTCCATGGACGCCCCTTAAAAAGAAAAATTCTCGAGGGCGTCGGACATGCCGTTGGCCAGGTCTTCGGCCTCTCGGCGAGCCCACTCGGCGGCATCCCACAATTCGAAGTGGCTTCCCATGCCCAGCAACATGGCGTCGCGCGTCAGTCCCACGGCATTGCGCAGTTCGGGAGCGACCAGGATGCGGCCCGAGCCGTCCATTTCGACATCTTGCGCGTTGCCCAGCAGCAAGCGCTGGAACGGACGGGCCTTCATGGGCAGAGCGGCGATTTGAGCGCGGCGCTGCTCCCATACCGTGCGAGGGTATACAAGCAGGCAGCCGTCAGGGTGGCGAGTCAGCGTCAAACGCCCCTCGACCTGGGAAAGCAGCGCGTCACGATGCCGGGTGGGTATCGAGACCCTCCCCTTCGCATCCAACGTGAGTGCACTGCAACCCTGAAACACGCCTTTTAACTCCACTTTTTTACACTAAATCCTACTTTTTCCCACTCTACGGGATCGAAGACGGCAGGTCAAGCGCTAACTTGTATTTTTTTCAATCACAACAAGCACTTAGAGCTGTTTTTGCGAACAGGGGATAAAAAAATCCATAGTGAAATCAAGAAATTGCAGTTCTATCTACAAGTGCTTTATCAGCAATGCAAGAGGAAGTAAGCAATCGCAGTTGCCTGTATGCCGTGTTTTCGGCCTGATGGGATCGTCGACGAGCACGGATTGCCGCCCGCCTCAGGGTAAGCACCGATACACAATCACGCTCGCCAGAAATAAATTTGTATTTGCAATTATTTATTGCGAGCTTGAAAAGAAAAATCCAGCGTATGACCTATTTCGTCATGCCTTACCAACAGGTAGTTTATCCCCGTTTTCAGCCGATATAGGCCGCCAGATCGCAATATCTTCATAGCCCGGAAAGCCGTACTTTTATTTGCATAAACAATAATCCTTGCACACTGCGACCTACCCCGTCACGCCGTGCCAAAGGAACCTCGCAGGACTGGCACACGGGACGGCTCCTCGTCCAAAGCCCAGGCAGTCAACATAACTATCGGAGGCAATAACATGGTTGAGCTTTATCATTTCTGGAGTTCGGTGTGTTCGGTTCGGGTGCGCATGGCCCTGGAGGAAAAAAAAGTTTCCTGGACCAGCCGCTACATCGACCTTTTCAAATTCGATCAATTACGTCCCGAGTACCTGAAGATCAGCCCCGAGGGGGTGGTTCCCGTACTCGTTCACAATGGACACGCCATACACGAATCGGAAATCATCAACGAATACATCGATGCCGCGTTTCCAGGGACAAGGCTGGTGCCGCAAGACCCGCTGCAGGCCGCCCGCATGCGGGAGTTCGTCAAAATATGCGAAGGCGGTTTCGACGCCATCGTCAAGCTGACCATGGTCAAGTACATCCTGCCGAAATTGCGCAAGCGATGGGGCGACGACGTGTTGCGCGAGCAGGCGGCGCGGCGGCCGACCAAGTATTTCAGGGACATGCACTCGCGCGCTGTCCGGGGCGAAATCAGCGAAGCGGAACTGTCGGAGTCTCTGGCCGACATCGAGCGCTTGCTCGACCAGCTCGAAGCCACGCTGGATCCCGGCCCCTGGATCGTCGACCAGTTTTCCCTGGCGGACATTTCGCTGGCGCCCTTCATGTTTCGCCTGGCCGCGCTGGGCCAGGACCAGTTCTGGTCGGCAAGCAAACGGCCCCGGGTCAATGCCTGGTACGCCGCCATTTCGACCCGCCCTTCGTTCAACGTGGCGGTCTCGTGGCCGGACGAAAGCGGCGGCGGCTATGAAGAAGTCGGGTTGACGACGCAAAGCCTCAAGGCGTGAGTAAAAGCAGGACAGATCTATAGGCCGGATTCTGTACACCAAGCGAACTTGGCGGGCAATCATTCCTCTGGGTGCGGCATTGCTGCCGCACTCTAGCCATCTACCCGCATGCTCGGGCGAGCAGCCCTTTTGGCCCGAGGGCCAGGCGCATGCCTATTTGATGTTGCTCCGGATAGAGGTTACCGCGTTTCACCCTGCCGCGCCGCAGTCTGTTTCCAGGCTGCGCAGCACGGAGATGGCCGTGCCAGTGCATGCCAGGCATGCCCGCGCCGCAGACTCGTCTCTGTGGCCCTGTTCCTCGGCCCGCCGCACGCCCGTAGGCGTATTGGTGGCCGGACGGCCGTTAGCCGTTATCCCGCTCTGTGGAGTCCGGACCTTCCTCGATGCCTGAACACCGCGATTGCCCGATCTGCCCCGCAGGCGCCATTGTATAGGACTTGGAGCGACGCGGGCGCAAAGCCCGGCAACCTGCGACAATAGAAGCTTCCCCAATCTTTTGCTTCAAACGTGTATGGCCGCCCTGATTTCGCTGACCAACCTTCAACTCGCCTACGGGCATCATCCCTTGCTGGATCACGCCGATCTTGCCGTACAGCCGGGCGAACGCATCGGTCTTATCGGGCGCAATGGCGCCGGCAAATCTTCCCTGCTCAAGATCCTGGACGAGCGCGTCGTTCCCGACGACGGCGAAATCATGCGCCTTGGCGGCCTGAAGATCGCCACGGTCGAACAAGAACCCGACCTGGACGAATCGCTGACCGTCTTCGAGGCATTGTGCGGCGACATCAACGAAAGCGAAGACTGGGCCAGGCCGGGCCGCGTCCAGGCCCTCATCGACGAGTTGGGGCTGGCGGCCGACGCGCCCATCGCCGGCTTGTCCGGCGGCACCCGCAAGCGCGTGGCGCTGGCCCACGCCTTCGCCGACGAACCCGACCTGCTTTTGCTGGACGAACCCACCAACCATCTGGACTTCATCGGCATAGGCTGGCTGGAACAGCGCCTGCTGAACGCCCGATGCAGCATCATTCTTATTACGCACGACCGGCGCTTTCTCGACAATGTCGCCACACGCATCGTCGAACTGGATCGCGGCCAGCTTTTCAGCTTTCCCGGCAACTTTACGCAATGGCAGCAACGCAAAGCCGAGGCGCTCGAAGCCGAGAAACAGCAAAGCGCGAAGTTCGACAAGGTTCTGGCGCAGGAAGAAGTCTGGATCCGCAAAGGCGTCGAAGCCCGCCGCACCCGCAACGAAGGGCGCGTGCGCAGGCTGGAGCAATTGCGCAATGAACGCAAGGCGCGCCGCGAACGCGTCGGCAACGTCAACCTGGCCATCGCCGAAGGCCAGCGCTCGGGCAAGCTGGTGGCCGAACTCAAGCATGTCGGTTTCGCCTTCGGCGAGCGCGTCCTGGTGCGCGACCTGTCCACCACCATCCTGCGCAAGGATCGCATAGGCCTCATCGGCCCCAATGGAGTCGGCAAGACCACGCTCATCCGCATCCTGCTGGGCAAGCTGCAGCCCGACTCGGGCGAAGTCAAGCTGGGCACCAACCTCACCATCGGCTACTTCGATCAAATGCGTTCCCAACTGGACGAAACGGCCACCGTGGCCGACACCATCAGTCCGGGCAGCGAATGGGTGGAAATCGGCGACCAGCGCAAGCACATCATGAGCTATCTGGAGGACTTCCTGTTCTCGCCGGCGCGCGCCAAATCGCCGGTCAGCAGCCTTTCTGGCGGGGAACGGGCCCGCCTGGTGCTGGCCCGCCTGTTCGCCAGGCCGACCAATGTGCTGGTCATGGACGAACCCACCAACGACCTGGATATCGAAACCCTGGAACTGCTCGAAGAACTGCTGCAGGACTATGCCGGCACGGTGCTCATCGTCAGCCACGACCGGGAGTTCCTGAATAACGTCATCACGCAGACGCTGGCCGCCGAAGGAAACGGCGTTTGGCGGGAATACGTGGGCGGCTACGACGAATGGCTGGCGCAGCGGCCCGAGCCGGCCAGCGCCGCCGCGACGCCCGAGATCAAAAAAGAAAAACCCGAAGCCCCGGCGCAAGCCCGGGCGCGGCCCGCAAAAGCATCGCGCATCGCATCGTGGGAACAGCGCGAACTGGACGAAATGCCCGAGGCCATCGCCGGCATCGAGGCGCGCCAGCAAGAGCTTACCGCCGCCCTGGCCGATGGCAATCTATACCGGGACGCGCCCAGTGAAGTCGAGCGCATCAATCGCGAGCTGGCCGAACTGGAAGAAAAAATGTCCGGCCTGTTCGAACGCTGGGAAGCCCTGGAAGCCAAGCAAAAGGGCTGATACCGCCCCGTCCGGAATACCCACCGGCTCTTGAAATGTCGCCGACGTTTTCGGAATACCGCCAGTATCTCAATTTGCGGCCAGCAGGTTCGTTGAACCAGCTGGCTCAGATTTTCGGGCCGGCTGCATGTGCTTGACGGGCGGCACGCTACCCCTTCAGGCGCCAGGGTAGAGATTCGCCGGCGGCCAGGGGCACGACCGTGGAGTCGCCCAGCGGCAGCTCTTGCGGAATGTCGTAGGCCGAACGCTCCAGCGTGATGGTGCCCTGGTTGAGCGGCAGACCATAAAAGACCGGCCCGTGGCGGCTGGCAAAGCCCTCCAGGGCGTCGAGCCTGCCCACGGAGTCGAAGGCCGTGGCGTATAGCTCCATGGCGTGCAGGGCCGTGTAGCAGCCAGCGCAGCCACAGGCCTGCTCTTTGAGCCCCCGGGGATGCGGCGCGCTGTCGGTTCCCAGGAAAAAGCGGGCATTGCCGCTGGTGGCGGCCTCGACAAGGGCCAGGCGATGCGTTTCGCGCTTGAGCACGGGCAGACAGTACCAGTGGGGCCGTATGCCGCCCTGGAAAATGGCATTGCGGTTATACAGCAAATGGTGTGCCGTGATGGTTGCCCCGACAGGCCCTTCGGCGTCGGTGACGTAATCGACGCCGTTCTTGGTGGTCAAGTGCTCGAAAACGACTTTCAAGGCCGGAAATGCCCGGCGCAATGGAATCATGACCCTGTCGATGAACACCGCTTCGCGGTCGAACAGGTCGATGGCCGGGTCGGTAACCTCGCCATGAACCAGCAAAGGCAGGCCGTGCTTTTGCATGGCCTCCAGCGCCGGGCCGCAGCGCCCGAACAAGTCGGTGACGCCGGCATCGGAATTGGTCGTCGCCCCGGCGGGATACAGCTTTACGCCATGCACGAAGCCCGACTCCACCGCCCGCGTGATCTCGTCGGCGGACGTGTTGTCGGTAAGATACAGTGTCATGAGCGGCGTAAACGCCCCGGGTTCGACCCCCGCCCCGGCCAGGGCGGCCATGATGCGGCCGCGGTAGGCGCCAGCCAGTTCGGCATTGACGACCGGCGGCTTCAAATTGGGCATGATGATGGCGCGGCCGAACTGGCGCGCCGTATCGCCGACCACGGCCTGCAGCACCGCCCCGTCGCGCAGGTGCAAGTGCCAGTCGTCAGGACGGATCAAAGTCAGGGAATCAATAGCAGGTGGCATATAGGAAGACAATCTACGTAAAATGCGAACGAGCCACGATGTTAACGCGCTTTGAGCGCTCTTGGCAGCATCTGTAACATCCCGCCATCCAGCATTTACTTTTTTTAAAGGGACTCGGCATAAATCGCTTTGTTTTTAAGCCAAACTCAAGTTATGCTCGGGTTACCCGTTTATTAAACAATTCTTTGGAGCACCATTTTATGGCAACAACCGCAAAACCCGCCCGTAAACCGAATGCGGCGTTTATGAAGCCACTGACACCCAGCCCCACTCTGGCGGCCATCATTGGGGCCAGCCCGTTGCCCCGTACCGAAGTCACCAAAAAAATCTGGGAATACATCAAAAAGCACGATCTGCAAGATCCCGCCAATCGCCGCAACATCAATGCCGACGAAAAACTGCGCCCCTTGTTCGGCAAAGATCAGGTTTCCATGTTCGAGCTGACCAAGCTCGTCAGCGGCCACCTCAAGTAACCAGACACCCGATCCGGACACCTCGGCCCCAAGGCCCCCCGCGCGGCTGCCACGCAGCCCGGACGGCAATAGGCGCTTGCGGTGTGCGGGTCTTGCCGCACCCAATAAAAAACGCTGCCATCGCGAGCAGCGTTTTTTTATTGATGTTGCCTTTATAGGTGTATTACCGTGGGGCCTTCAGCCTTCATGTAACAAGGCGGCGCGCCCCTCTGGACGCGCCGTCGGGCGTTCATACGTCGGCCTGTGCGGGTTCACCCGCAAACAACGCCAGCCAGCCCCGGATAAGGCGATAGGCCAGCCAGACGCCGAGAACGACGAGGGCAATCCAGCCCAGGTAGAACAGGGTCCCGATAAGGCTCAGGACCAGCCACAGCAGCCCCCACCAGAATGTCTTGAGTATCCAGTCTATATGGCTGGCATAGACCGTGCCGGCCAGGTCGCCCCGCTTCAGGTAGGCCAGCACCACGGCAAAGATAACGGCAAACCCCAAGAAGCCCGAGGTAATGACACCCAGGGCAAAGAGGCCGTAAACAATATGCATAACCGTGCGCATGGACAGGCCGCTGCCATCTTCTGGCGGTAACACCTCGGTCATAAACCCTCCGAAACAAATTATGTGTAATCAAGTGCGGATATTTTACCTGTTTCGGGCGGCACAAAAACAAAGCCCCCGCAACGATGAGTTGCGGGGGCTTTGAGGGATAAGAGCCTGACGATGACCTACTTTCACAGACGGATGTCAACTATCATCGG
>JBEBXF010000171.1:0-7113 GCA_040391725.1 Eoetvoesiella caeni
GCCGGTGGAGTGCATGTAGCGGATCAGCCAGCCCCACGGCACTTCGCGCATGATGAATTCGACCGAGCCGAACGCCAGGTTGCCGTCGGGCTTGTAGTTCATGACCAGGAAGATGCCGGTCACGATCTGGATGACGAGTACCAGCAGCGCCAATGAGCCAAAGAAATACCAGAAATTGAAATTCTTGGGTGCGTAATATTCCGACATGTGCTCTTTGAAGAGGGTCGTAAGCGGGAAGCGCTTGTCGATCCATCCCAAAAGTCCTGTCGTTTCGACGGTTTTCTCGCCAGCCATGGAAACGGTTCCTTTATTCTGTCTGCGTTCTGTTTGTGACGCGTGTGGATGTGGTATGTGGGTACTTAGGCCTTGTTGACTTCGTCGACGCCGATGGTGATGCGGGTGCCGTCGGAAGAAAATGCGTAGGGCGGGACTTCGAGGTTGTCGGGCGCGGGCTTGTTTTTATAGACGCGGCCGGCCAGGTCGAAGATGGAGCCATGGCATGGGCAAAGAAAGCCGCCTTCCCAGGGGGAGGGCAGGCCGGGGCCGTCGACGGCCGCCAGGTGCGGAGTGGGCGAACAGCCCAGGTGCGTGCAGATGCCCACTACCACCAGGTATTCGGGCTTGCGCGAGCGGTATTCGTTTTTGGCGAAAGGAGGGGTAAAACCAGGGCGGTCGGAGTCGGGGTCGGCGACGAGGGCGTCGTCGTGCTTGATGCCTTCGAGCTGGGCCTTCGTGCGGTGCACGATCCAGACGGGCTTGCCGCGCCATTCGACGGTGATCATTTGGCCAGGAGGAATGGAGCTGATGTCGACTTCGACGGGAGCACCGGCCGCGCGCGCTTTTTCCGAGGGGGCGAAAGAGCCCACAAAGGGGACTGCGGTGGCTACGCCAGCCACACCGCCCAGGGCACAGGCGGTAGCAACCCAAGTGCGACGCGAGGGATCGGGTGGCTGGTTGGGGTCAACCGAAGCAGCGCCATCGATCGGTGAATTATCCTGACTCATTCTGTATCCTTGTTGATGCCTGTTGGGGCATGTCATCCAATGTTTTTAGTGTATTGAATCTTCTTCTAACCGCGTATTATACCGTTAGCCCGCTGTTGGGTGAATGACAAAGGACAAACACATGAGCAACGTGAAAGGTTTCCTCAGCGAATTCCAGGAGTTCGCGGTCAAGGGCAACATGATAGACCTGGCGGTCGGTGTGATCATCGGTGCTGCGTTCGGCAAGATCATCGACTCGCTGGTCAAGGATGTGATCATGCCTTTTATCAGCTTCATTCTTGGCGGGCAGGTGGATTTTACCAATTTGTTCTGGGTGCTCAAGGAGCCTGCCAACTACGCCGGGCCGCGCACTTACGACGCCATGGTCAAGGCGGGCGCCAATGTGCTGGGGTGGGGCAATTTCGTGACCATCCTCATCAACTTCATCCTGCTGGCGCTGGTGGTGTTCTGCCTGGTCAAGGCGGCCAACAAGGCACGCAGCCGGCTGGTCAAGGAAGCGGCGGCCGAACCCGCCCCCACGCCCGACGACGTGCTGCTGCTGCGCGAAATCCGCGATCTGCTCAAGAAGTGAAAGAAGCGGCGGAATCCTAGATGGGGTTGTCCAGATCGATGAACTCGACCCGTATGCCGAACTCGTCCGCGATGACCTGGCCCAGCGCCTGGACGCCGTAGCGCTCGGTGGCGTGGTGGCCGGCGGCAATGAAGCCGCAGCCCGTTTCCTGCGCCAGGTGGAAGGTGGGTTCCGAGGCCTCGCCGGTAATATAGACCTCGGCGCCGGCCTCCACGGCGGCCTGCATCATGCTTTGCGCGCCGCCGGTGCACCAGGCTATGCGCGTCGCTGGTTGTTGTGGATTCCCAACAACCAGGGGCTGTCGATGTAAACTATTGTTAACGTGCAAGCCCAGTTCCCCGAGGCTGTTTACAGCGCGGCAGCGGCCCAGCCACACCAGGCCGTCGGGGCCGCAGGTCAGCGGATTGCCGTCGGCATCGCGGTCGGGTTCGAAGCCCAGCACTCGCGCCAATTGGGCGTTGTTGCCCAGCGTTGGGTGGGCGTCCAGGGGCAGATGGTAGGCGAACAGATTGAGCTGGTTTTCCAGGGCCAGAGCCAGGCGGCGGCGTTTCGGGCCGCGTATGCAGGGGTCTTCGTTCTTCCAGAACCAGCCGTGGTGCACCACGACGGCATCGGCTCCGCGCTCGGCGGCGGCTTCCAGCAAAGCCTGCGAGGCGGTGACTCCGGTGATAATGTGGCGTATCGAATCCTTGCCCTCCACCTGCAGCCCGTTGGGGCAGTAGTCCCGAAAGCGTTGAGGTTGCAGGGTGGCGTCCAGCCAGCGAGAAAGGTCGTGTGTGGAAACCTGATTCATTTTTTACCGTGAGTCCTATGCGTCGATTGTGGTTATTGTTCGCCCAGACCGTAACAGTGTGCCTGGGCCTCCTGTTCATCGTGACAACCTTGCGCCCCGACTGGCTGCGGTCGGAGCGGGCGGCACCGGCCAGGCAAGGCGCCGCGATCCAGTCGTATGCCGATGCCGTGGCGCGCGCGGCGCCCGCCGTAGTCAATGTCTACACCACCAAGCATGTGACCGAGCCCGTCGTGCCCTTGTTCAACGACCCCGAGCTGTCGCGCCTTTTCGGCGCGATTCCGGGCCTGAGCGAGCGCCGCAAGGCGACCACGCTGGGTTCTGGTGTCATTGTACGCAGTGATGGCTATATTTTGACCAACTACCACGTCATCGAGTCGGCGGACGCCATCCAGGTGGCGCTGAACGATGGGCGCCAGGCCAAGGCCGAGCTGATCGGCGCCGATCCCGACAGCGACCTGGCCGTGCTCAAGATCAAGCTGCCCAATCTGGCCAGCATCACCTTCAGCGAAGGCCATGAGCCGCGGGTGGGCGACGTGGTGCTGGCCATCGGCAATCCATTCGGCGTGGGGCAAACCACCACCCAGGGCATCGTGTCGGCGCTGGGCCGCAACCGGCTCGGCATCAATACCTACGAAAACTTCATCCAGACCGATGCGGCCATCAATCCGGGCAACTCCGGCGGCGCCCTGGTCGACTCGTCGGGCACTCTGGTGGGCATCAACACCGCCATTTATTCCGAGTCGGGCGGTTCGCTGGGCATCGGCTTCGCCATCCCGGCCAAGACGGCGCATACCATCATGGAGCAGATCATCGCCACCGGGACGGTGACGCGCGGATGGCTGGGCATCGAGCCGCAGGACATCACCCCCGAGCTGGCCAAGGCATTCAACCTGGGCCGGCAATCGGGCGTGATCATCGCCGATGTGCTGCGCAACGGGCCGGCCTGGAACGGCGGCATGCGGGTGGGCGACATCGTGCTCAAGCTGAACGGCCAGCCCGTGGAAGACACGCTGGACTTCCTGAACCAGATCGCGCCCCTGAAGCCCGGCAGCAGCGTAGAGGTGGACATCCTGCGCGGCGGCAAGCCCTTGCACCTGCAGGCCAAGGCGGGGGCGCGGCCGCGTGTGGCGCATCCGGGGGCGCGCGGTCGCTAGGAGCAGGCGTGGGTTGGTCCGATCAGTTGTCGGGAGACGAGTCGGAGGCGGTGAGTTCGCCGGCCGATTCCTCCTTGGCGGACTTCTTGGCGACGATGCTGGCCACCAGGACGCCCAGCTCGAACAGCAGGCATAGCGGGAAAGCCAGCATGAACTGGCTGAGCACGTCGGGCGGCGTCACGACGGCGGCGACGATGAAGGCCCCGACGATGACGTAGCCGCGCACCGACTTGAGCTTGGCGACGGTGACGATGCCCGTTTTGACCAGCAGCACCACGATGACCGGGACTTCGAAGGTGACCCCGAAGGCAATGAACATGGTCATGACGAAGCTGAGATAGGCCTCGATGTCGGGCGCCGGGGTGATGGATTGCGGCGCGAACGTGGCGATGAAGTGAAAGACCGTGCGAAACACGACAAAGTAGCAGAACGCCATGCCCAGCAGGAACAGCAAGGTGCTGGACAGGATGAGGGGCAGGGCCAGGCGCCTTTCGTGCGTGTACAGGCCCGGCGCAACAAAGGCCCAGGCCTGGTACAGCACCACGGGCAGGGCGATGACGAAGGCGGCCATCAGGGTGACCTTGATGGGAACCATGAACGGCGTGATGACGCCCGTGGCGATCATGCGCGTGCCGGTGGGCAGCGAAGCCAGCATGGGCTGGGCCAGGAAGTCGTAGATTTTCGAGGCGCCCGGATAGAGGAACAGCACGACGAACACCACCAGCACGGCCACCACGGCCTTGAGCAGGCGCGAGCGCAGCTCGATGAGGTGGGAGATGAAGGTTTCCTGGGAGTCGTCCTGGCCCTGGCCGATGTCTTCCTGCGTCACGAGTGTGTTCCGGTGGAGGGTTTGCCTGTGTTGTCGTCGGTTGCCTTCGGCTCGTCGAAACCGGGCAGGGGCAGCGTGTGCGGGTCGATGGCGGCCGCGCCGGTGGCCTCGGGTTTGGGGTCGGCGGCGGCAATGGCGTCGGTCTGAGCGGGTTGCGGAGCCGCTTCCTGAATGGCTTCGGGCTTGCCGGTGGCTTCGTCGGCCACGGCCTTGGCGCTGGCGCTGACCGCCATGCTGGCGCTTTTAAGCGCATCGTGCGCTTCGGTGATGGGTTCGCGCAGGCTGTTGCCGGCGTCGGCCACGGAGTCCTTCACCGACTTGGCGGCATCTTCGAGCTGGTTTTTCAGATCGCCGATGTCGTTTTTTTCCATCTCGCGCTGGATATCGGATTTGACGTCGTTGACGTAGCGCTGCGCGCGGCCGAGCAGGTGGCCGACGGTTCGGGCGACGGTGGGCAGGCGCTCGGGACCGATCACGATCAGGGCGATGACGCCGATCAGGATGAGTTCGCTAAAGCTGACATCGAACATGGATAGCTGGGCTCTTGAGTGGGGAGCCGCCGGGTTCCAGTGGAAGGGCGGTGACCGGGAGACGCTTGGCGCTGCGAGGCGTCAGGCGTCTTTTTTTTCTTTCGCTTCCACGTCGATGGTGTCGCTGTCCTGGACACGCTCGGTGACGGCTTCGGGTTTTTTGGCTTCGCCGCTGGCTTCCGCCATGCCTTTCTTGAAGCCCTTGACGGCTCCGCCCAGGTCCTCACCCATGTTGCGCAATTTTTTGGTACCGAAAATAAGGGCCACGATGACCAGAACGATCAGCCAGTGCCAAATGCTGAAGCTACCCATTTTTATCTCCCAACTCTGTCGGTTAAGCGGCTGCGCCGCGCTTGTGTCCCAGGGCCCTCATTCTACCCAACCATCGGGAATCGTGCAGGGTGTTCGCGCCGCGCGCGCCGGGTGTTATTTGGAATCGCCGCGGCTGGCTTTTTCGGCCAGGCCGGAAGTGCCTTCGCGACGGGCCAGTTCGCGCAGCACGTCTTCGGGGCGAAGGTGGTAGTGCGCCAGGGCGACCAGGCTGTGAAACCACAAGTCGGCCATTTCGTAGACGATGCGATCCGGAGCGTTGTCCTTGGCGGCCATGACGAGCTCGGTGGCCTCTTCGCCGATCTTCTTCAGGAAGGCGTCGGGGCCGCGGGCCAGCAGCTTGGCGGAATACGACGAAGCGGGATCGCCGCCGTTCTGGGGCAGGCGCGATTCCAGGGTGTCGGCCAGTCGATACAGGATTTCTGCTTCGGAGTGCGTGGAGTCGGTCATTTGTAGATCAGCTTGGGGTCTTTGAGTACGGGGTCGGTGGTAACCCAGCCATCCTGGCCGGCCTCGCCTTCGAGGCGCCGGAAGAAACAGCTTTCCCTGCCTGTGTGACAGGCAATACCGCCTTTTTGTTCCACCGTCAGCAGGATGACGTCGCCGTCGCAGTCGAGACGGATTTCGTGCACGATTTGCTGATGGCCGGACTCCTCGCCCTTGCGCCACAGCTTGCCGCGCGAGCGCGACCAGTAGACCGCGCGGCGCGTGGCGGCGGTTTCGGTCAGGGCCTCGGCGTTCATCCAGGCCACCATGAGAATGCGGCCGGTTTGAAAGTCCTGCGCGATGGCCGGGATCAGCCCGGCGTCGTCGAACGTAACGGCATTGAGCCAGTCGGTGGTCATAGGCGCACCTTGATGCCTTGTTGGTCCATGAATTCCTTGGCCTGCCGCACGGTGTATTCGCCGTAGTGGAAGATGCTGGCGGCCAGCACCGCGCTGGCCCGTCCGGTGGTGACCCCGTCGGCCAGGTGCTGCAGGCTGCCGACCCCGCCGGAGGCGATGACCGGCACCGGCACCGCGTCGGCGACGGCGCGGGTGAGGTCGAGGTCGAAGCCGGCCTTGGTGCCGTCGCGATCCATGGAGGTGAGCAGGATTTCGCCGGCGCCGTAGCTGGCCATTTTTCTAGCCCATTCCACGGCGTCGATGCCGGTGGCCTTGCGCCCGCCGTGCGTGAAGATTTCCCATTTGGCCGGTTCGCCGGGCTGCGAGCTGCGGCGCGCGTCGATGGCGACCACGATGCATTGCGAGCCGTGATAGTCGGCGGCCGCCTTGACCAGCTCGGGGTTGGAGACGGCGGCGCTGTTGATGGATACTTTGTCGGCGCCGGCGTTGAGCAGGCGCTGGATGTCGGCCACTTGCCGCACGCCGCCGCCCACGGTCAGGGGAATGAAGATTTGCGAGGCCACGGCCTCGATGATGGGCAGGATGAGGTCGCGGTTGTCGCTGGTGGCGGTGATGTCCAGGAAGGTGAGCTCGTCGGCGCCTTGTTCGTTGTAGCGCTGCGCGATTTCGACCGGGTCGCCGGCGTCGACCAGGTCGACGAAATTGACGCCCTTGACCACCCGCCCGGCGGTGACGTCCAGGCAGGGAATGATGCGCCGGGTCAGCGCCGTGTCGCTCAGCGCGTCAGCGATGTTCATGTTTCGTCCGCGCCCAGCTCGTCGGCCAGGGCCTGGGCGGCGGCGAAGTCCAGCGTGCCTTCGTAGATGCTGCGGCCGAGAATGGCGCCCTCGACGCCTTCTTCCTCGACGTCGCACAGCGCCCGGATATCGGACAGGTCGGTGACGCCGCCCGAGGCGATGATGGGAATGTTGACATGCTGGGCCAGCTTGACCGTGGCGTCGATGTTGACGCCCGACAGCATGCCGTCGCGGCCGATGTCGGTGTAGATGATGGCCTC
>JBEBXF010000172.1:0-7073 GCA_040391725.1 Eoetvoesiella caeni
CCGCATCCAGTGGCTGGCCGGCATCATCAACGGCACGACCAATTTCATCCTGTCCGAAATGCGCCTGCGCGGCCTGTCGTTCGCCGAGGCGCTTGCCGACGCCCAGCGCCTGGGCTATGCCGAAGCCGATCCCACCTTCGACGTCGAGGGCGTGGATGCCGCGCACAAGCTCACCTTGCTGGCATCGCTGGCTTTCGGCATTCCCGTGCAGTTCGACAAGGCCTATATCGAAGGCATTTCGCATCTGGCCGGCGAGGACATGGCGCACGCCGAGCGCCTGGGCTACCGCATCAAGCTGCTGGGCATCACCCGCCGCCGCGAAGACGGCATCGAACTGCGCGTGCATCCCACCCTGGTGCCGGTGGAGCGCGTGCTGGCCAGCGTCGAAGGCGCCATGAATGCCGTGCAGGTATATGGCGACGCCGTGGGCGGCACGCTGTACTACGGGCAGGGCGCGGGCGAGCTGCCCACGGCCTCCGCCGTGGTGGCCGACCTCATCGACGTGACCCGGCTGCAGGCGGCCGACCCCGAGCACCAGGTGCCGTATCTGGCCTTCCAGCCCGACGCCATGGTCGATACCCCCATCTTGCCCATGTCCGAAGTCGTGTCGTCGTATTACTTGCGCCTGCGCGTCGAGGACCGTCCCGGCGTGCTGGCCGACCTGGCCCGCATCCTGGCCGATTGCAGCATTTCCATCGGTTCCATGTTCCAGGAGCCGCATGGGGCCAATGACGCCGACATCATCTTCCTGTCGCACCAGGCGCGCGAAGGCGCCGTCGACCAGGCCATACAAAAAATCCAGACGCTGCCGTTCGTCAAATCCGAAGTCACTCGCCTACGGGTCGAAAGCTTGCTATGAAATACAGATCCACCCGCGGCGGCATGCCGCCTCTTTCTTTCTCGGACATTCTGCTCGAAGGCCTTGCTCCCGACGGCGGCCTGGCCTTGCCCGAATCGTTTCCGCAGATCGACGGACAGATGCTCGAATCCTGGCGCACGCTCAGCTACGCGGGGCTCGCCGCCGAAGTCCTGGGCCTGTTCATCGACGACATCCCCCAGGCCGAACTGAACCGCCTGGTGCATCAGGCGTACCGGCCCGATATTTTCGATGCCGCCGAGATCGTGCCGCTCAAGCCTTTGTCCGAGAGCATGAGCCTGCTTGGCCTGTCGCAGGGGCCGACCCTGGCGTTCAAGGACATGGCCATGCAGTTCCTGGGCCAGGTGTTCGAGTACGTGCTGGCCCAGCGCAACGCCACGCTCAATATCCTTGGCGCCACCTCGGGCGACACCGGCTCGGCCGCCGAATACGCTTTGCGCGGCAAGCGGGGAATCTCGGTGTTCATGCTTTCGCCGTTCGGCCGCATGAGCGACTTCCAGCGCGCCCAGATGTATTCCCTGCAGGATCCCAATATCCACAACCTGTCGCTCAAGGGCGTTTTCGACGACTGCCAGGATATCGTCAAGGCGCTTTCGGGCGACCTGCAGTTCAAGGCCAAATATCACCTTGGCGTGGTCAATTCCATCAATTGGGCGCGCATCGCGGCGCAGGTCGTGTATTATTTCTGGGGGTGGCTGCGCGCCACCTCCGGCCCCGGACAGCAGGTGTCGTTCGCCGTGCCGTCGGGCAATTTCGGCAACATCCTGTCGGGCCACATCGCCCGCTCCATGGGTTTGCCGGTGCGCCGGCTGGTGCTGGCCACCAACGAGAACAACGTGCTCGAAGAGTTCTTCCGCACGGGTGTGTACAGGCCGCGTTCCTCTGCCCAGACCCATGCAACGTCCAGCCCGTCCATGGACATTTCGCGCGCCTCCAACTTCGAGCGCTTCGTGTTCGACCTGGTCGGCCAGGATGGCGGCAAGGTGCGCGCCTTGTGGGATCAGCTTGCCCGCGAGGGCGAGTTCGACCTCAGCGCCATGCAGCCAAGGTTCGAGGCCGATTATGGCTTCGTCGGCGGGTTGAGCACGCACGCCGACCGTTTGCAGACCATACGTTCGGTGCATGAAAGCTCGGGCGTGCTCATCGATCCGCACACGGCCGACGGCGTCAAGGTGGCCAGGCAGTACGTCGAGCCGGGCATTCCGATGCTGGTGCTCGAAACCGCGCTGCCCGCCAAGTTCAGCGAAACCATCGAGCAGGCCATCGGCCGTCCGGCCGAACCTCCCGCCCATCTGCGCAGCCTGGCGAGCCTGCCGCAGAGGGTCCAGGTCATGGATTGCGACGCGCAGCAGGTGCGCCGCTATATCGAGCAGCACGCCGCCTGACGTGAACGGCGGCGGTTCTTGTGCGGCTAAAATGCCGTACAAGAGCAACAGGCTTTGTTGCGCCGACGGGAGACGACAATGTCCGCTACAGTGCCCAGGGTCAGCTTGATCGGTGCGCCCACCGATATCGGCGCGGGAAGCCGCGGCGCGGGCATGGGCCCGCAAGCGCTCAGGGTGGCGGGGCTGCGGCCGGCGCTGGAGCGCCTGGGCGTGCTCGTGGAGGATCGCGGCGATCTTTCCGGCCCCGTCAATCCTGAATCCGCGCCTTGCGGCGGTTATCGCAATCTGGCCGAAGCCGTGCAATGGAATCAGTTGGTGCACGATGCCGTCTACCGCGAGTTGTCGTTGCGCAGTGTACCGGTGGTGCTGGGCGGAGATCACAGCATCGGGATTGGATCCATCAGCGCCGTGGCCCGCCATTGCCGCGAAACCGGCCGGCAACTGCGGGTACTGTGGCTGGACGCGCATGCCGATTGCAATACCGCCGCCTTGACGCCCAGCGGCAATATCCACGGCATGCCCGTCGCCTGCCTGTTGGGCCTGGGGCCCGAGGCGTTGACGGGCCTGGCCGGTTTCACTCCCGCTCTGCAAGCCGACGGCATACGCCATATTGGCGTGCGCAGCGTCGATCCGGGTGAAAAGCAGTTGGTGCACGATGCCGGCCTCGAGGTCTTCGACATGCGCTACATCGACGAAACGGGCATGCGGGCGACGATGCGGGAAGCACTGCGCGGCGTCGGCGACGGCGTGCACGTGCATGTCAGTTTCGACGTGGATTATCTGGATCCCGAGATTGCGCCGGGCGTGGCGACGACCGTGCGCGGCGGACCCACCTACCGGGAAGCTCAACTGTGCATGGAGATGGTGGCCGATACCGGCTGTCTGGCTTCGCTGGACATTGTCGAGCTGAATCCCGCGCTGGACGTGCGCAACCGCACGGCGGAGCTGGCCGTCGACTTGGTGGAAAGCCTGTTCGGCAAAAGCACCCTGATGCGGCGGCGCTAGCGTATTGTCCGGCCTGGGCGGATTGCCGCCGGCGGCTGTTGCATTGCCTGGCGGCAAGCGCCTGCCGTTGCCGGTATCGGGAGTAATATGCTGAAATCGCGAAGGGGGGCGGTCATGCCGGCGGCGTAGCCGTGGCGCCCCATGCTGTTGGCTTGCCGCCCTCGAATCCTGAACAGGCTTACTCATGCTGACTTTCAATCATTTTTTCGCAGTAGGCATAGGCGCGGCTCTGGGCGCCATCTGCCGCTGGCTGCTCGGCCTGTGGCTGAACCATTCCGGCGTGCTGGTGCCTTGGGGCACGCTTGCCGCCAACTTCATCGGCGGCTACATCATTGGAGTGGCGCTGGGGGCTTTCCTGCTTTATCCGTCGGTGCCCGATTGGGTCAAGCTGTTCATCACCACCGGGTTCCTGGGCGGGCTGACGACGTTCTCGACGTTTTCCGCCGAAGTGGTGGGCATGCTCGAACGCGGCGCCTATATGTCGGCCCTGGCCTACGGCGGCACCAGCCTGTTCGGCACGCTGATCCTGACCGTCCTGGGCCTGGCCACGATGCATGCGCTGCGTTGAGCCGAGCGCGCCAGGAAGCTTCCGGCGTCTTATAAGGCCGTAATCAGCTCGGCCACCCGTTTGCCGCTGCGCACCGCGCCTTCGAGCACGGCCGGGTAGCCGGTATCGGTCCAGTCCCCGCAAACCCAGATGCCAGGCCACGGCGTGGCATTGCCCGGACGCCGCATCGCGGGCAGGGCCGCGAAAGTCGCGCGTTTCTCGACGATCAGCTCGTCCGCGACGATTTCGGGCATGGGCGGGAAATCCGCGGTTTGTTCCCTGACTTGTTCGACGATGGCGGCAACCACCTGGTCGCGGGGCCGGCGGGTAAGTGCGCGCGCATCGCTGATAACGATGGACAGCAGGCCGGCCGAATCGGGGGCGGGCGCGATGGCGCTTCGGTCGAACAGCCATTGGCCGAAATGCAGGCGTTGCGGCGCTTCGTCCAGCATGAGCATGGCGTGCGGCAGGCCCCAGGGGCGGGCGGTTTTCAGCGACAGAGTGGCGATGGGGCGGTGTTCCATCGCGGCAAGTTCGGCCAGCAGGGCGGCTCCAGCTGGCTCGTTAGGCAACGAGCGGAGCAGGCGGGCGGTGGGGATGGCGCCGGCGGCAATGACCACGGCATCGAAGCTTTCACCGTCGATGCCCGCCTGCGATGCCGTGCCTGTCAGCGAACGCACGCTATGGCCGCGGCGCATGTCGATGGAGGCGGGCAGGCGATCGGGCCATAGCCGCGACAGATCCACCCTGGGAATCAGCACCCTGGAGGCGGATTTCGAGCCGCCCAGGCTGTCCCGCAGCACGGTGGCCAGCAATTGCGCGCTGGCCTGCGCGAGCGGCGTATTGAGGGCGGCCAGGCACAGAGGATGCCAGAAGCGGCGGATGAGATTGGCCGATTGGCGCTGCTGGTCCAGCCAGGGCAGAACGGCAAGGTGTTCGTCCACGATCCAGCGGCGGCTCCGCAGATGTCCGATTGCCGCGGACAGCCGCCATTTTTCTCCCCACGATACGCCGCTTGCGGCAAGCACGGCGGCCAGCAGGTGCCAGGGAGCCGGCCAGTCGGGGGCGGCAAGCCGGAAGCGGCCATCGGCGCTGCGCAGGGCCAGGGGTTCTTCGTGCAGCACGTCGGCCCTGGCGATGCCAAGGCTTTCGATCAGACTCAAGGTTTCGGTATAGGCGCCAAGCAGAATATGCTGGCCGTTGTCGATATCCAGGCCCAGCCTTGGCGCATGCACGCGCCGGGCGCGGCCGCCCAGCGTATGGGCGGCTTCGAATACCGTTACCGCGTGGCCGGCGCCGTCCAGGTGGAAGGCGGCGCTAAGACCCGCCCAGCCCGCGCCGATCACGCCTATCTTCATCTGCCCAGGCGCTTGACCACGCTGCGTCCGCCGCTGACCCAGGTTTTCCAGGCCAGCCAGAACTTGCGTATGGGCGTCAGCGAAATGCGCTGATCCAGAACCTGCCAGTTCTCGCGTTCGATTTCGACGAGCAGGGCATGGTAGATGGCCGCCATGGCCAGGCCGGGGCGTTGCGCGCGCCGATCGGCCTCGGGCAGCGCCTGCATGGCTTCGCGGTAGTATTGCCGCGCGCGCTCCGTCTGGAAGCGCATGAGTTCGACGAAGCGTTCCGAGTGCTGGCTGTTCAGGATTTCGGAGGCCTTGACGTCGAAGCGCTGCAGTTCGTCGACGGGCAGATAGATGCGGCCTCTGCGGGCATCGTCGCCGATGTCGCGGATGATGTTGGTCAATTGGAAGGCCAGCCCCAGCTTGTCGGCGTATTCCAGTGTGGACGGATCGGTGTAGCCGAATATGCCCACCGAAAGCTCGCCCACCACGCCTGCCGCGTGCCAGCAGTATTTGCGCAGGCCGGGCCAGTCCAGGTAGCGGCTTTGATCCAGATCCATTTCCATGCCTTGGACGACGGCATGCAGGCGGGCCGCCGTGATGCGGCAGGACTCCAGGTGCGGAGCCAGGGCCTGCATGACGGGATGCTCGGCGCGCCCTTCGAACAGCTCGTCGATCTGTTTGTCCCACCATGCCAGCTTGACGCGGGCCACGGACGGATCCGAGCACTCATCGACGACGTCGTCGACTTCGCGGCAAAACGCGTATAGCGCCGTGATCGCCTTGCGGCGCTCGGGAGGGAGAAACAAAAAGGCGTAATAGAAGCTGGAGCCGCTTTGTACGGCTTTGTTCTGACAGTATTCGTCGGGACTCATGCGTTGTCGGGATCAGGGGAATCGGGTGCGTTTTGTTGGGGTCGATGCAGGGCGCGCCATAAAAGCAAGATCCAGTCGGGCTTGCCGATAGCCGGGCGACGAGTGAAGATGTCGTAGTGTAGCTGTTCCAGGCGCTCGAGGATACGCAGGCCGCCGTGCATGACCAGGCGCAGCTCGAACCCCGCGCGTCCCCCCAGGCGCAACGCCAGCGGCCATCCGCGCAGCAGCAGGCCATGCGCGTGCAGCGCTTGTTCGCGCATCAGCGCCTGCCAGGGCAGGCCGGCTTGGCGCCGGGCAATGTCGTCCTCGGTTACGCCGTGGCGCAGCAGGGCGTCCTGCGGAATGTAGACCCGGCCCTTGCTCCAGTCGACGGCCGCGTCCTGCCAGAAATTGACGAGCTGCAGGCCGGTGCACAGGGCGTCGGCATCGCGGATGTTTTCGTCGCTGGCCGCGCCGTACAGATGCAGCATGAGCCGGCCCACCGGGTTGGCCGAGCGTGCACAGTAGTCGAGCAGGGCGGCCTGGTTCGGGTAGCGGTGCATGACGACGTCCTGTTCGAAGGCCGAAAGCAGGTCGAAGAAGGGGGCCAGCGGCAGATTGAACTGCCGGATGCTTCGGTGCAGCGGCTCGAAGACGGCATGGCGCGGATCGGCCGGGCCGAGCAGCAGGCTGCCGTCCTGGATTTGCCGCAAGGCTTCCCGGTAGCCGGCCAGCAGGGCCAGCCGCTGATTGGGCAGGGCCTGGCCTTCGTCGGCGATGTCGTCGGCGCTGCGTGCGAAATGGTAAATATGCGTGACGGGTTCGCGCAGGGCCCGGGGCAAGAGCACCGAGGCGACGGGAAAGTTTTCGTAGTGTTCGACAGCCATGTATGGTCGTGGGATGGATTTCCGGTGTGCGGGCGGGCTCTCGCGGCCGAGGTATTTTTACCCATTGTGGCAAAATTTTCCCGGGTTTGTTTCACCTGGGCGGGCGACTTGGATTAGACTTTGGGCAACTAGGGAGTAGTTATGCCACGTCCAATTTCGGCAACGATTTCGTTGC
>JBEBXF010000173.1:0-7058 GCA_040391725.1 Eoetvoesiella caeni
CGGGGAACTCGGCCGGCGCCGCGGCCAGTTGCACGGTCTTGCCTTCGGCGGCCACTTCACCCATGGCGATGGCGGGGGTGGTGGTGCTGGAGCCGATGATGAGGTCGACGTGATCTTCGCTGATCAGGCGCTGCGCGTTCTTCTGAGCCTTGGCCGGGTCGCTGGCGTCGTCCAGGGTGATGAATTTGACTTTTTGCCCGGCGATATTGTCGGGCCATAGTGCAAAGCCGCTATTGACGGGAATGCCCAGGCCGGAAGCCGGGCCGGTCAAGGACAGATCGACACCGATGGTGATGTCCGCGTTGGCCTGCGTGGCACCCAGGCCCAGCGCGGCGGCCAGCAGGGTTGCGTGGAATACTTTCTTCATTCTCAATCTCCTCTGTTGTGAACTGCTTTGAATTGCTTTTGTGATGCCGGCTGGACGTTGGATATCCGTCCGACGGCGATGGGCGGGATTGCTCCCGCCCGGTTTTTGCCTTATTTACCGGCGGGGATGATGACGGCGGGATCCATGCCGTTGTATAAGGTTTCGACTTGATCCTGGCGGTGGGTAAGTACCGCCCGTTGATTGATGGAGCCTTTGTCGGTGATTTCGCCCAGATCCAGCGACGGGGGTTGCGTGAGGATCAGCGCGCGCGCTATGCGGGTGGCGCTGCCCGTGCCTTGTCGATACAGGCGGTCGGTAAGAGTTTGGAAGAACTGGCGCACAGGGGAGGAGGCCAGCACGTCCTGATCCGTCGCGCTGCTGTCCAGGCCCGACAGCTTGCGGCACAAAGGCACGTTGGGCAGGATGAGCATGCCGACTTCGCGGCGGTCGTGTCCGGTAATGACGCAATCCTGCAGATAGGGCGCGCCTTCGCGGCAAATCAGGGTGCGCAGATAGCCCACGCTGACCCAGGTTCCGGTGTCGAGCTTGAAGTCTTCGGCAACGCGCCCGTCGAACACGAAGCCGCGGTTGGGGTCGTCGGGATCCAGCCATTTCACGGCGTCGCCCGAGCAAAAATAGCCTTCTTCGTCAAAGGCCTCGGCCGTTTTGTCGGGAGCCCGCCAGTATCCGGGGGTGACGTTCGGGCCGCGGTAGCGCACCTCGATTTTGTCGCCGTTGGGAATGAGCTTCAACTCCATGCCGGGCAGCGGAACGCCTATTTGCCCCGCCAGCGCTCTTTCCTCGAGCACGAACATGGCGGATGGCGAGGTTTCGGTCATGCCCAGGCCGGTCGTCATGATGATGCGTTCGCCGCAGGCTTTTTCGGCCGTGGCGTGCAGTTTGTCCCAAACCGGCTGGGCCAGGGCCGCTCCGGCATAGAACTGCATTTTCAGCCGGCGATAGAAACTGGTGCGCAGAGCTTCGTCCGTTTCGAGCGCATTGGCGATTTTTTCCCAGCCTATGGGCACGTTGAAATACAAGGTGGGCGAGATTTCCCGCAGGTTGCGCAACGTGATGGCCATGCCTTGTTCCGTGGGCTTGCCGTCGTCGATGTAGAGCGTGCCGCCGTTGAACAGGATTTGGCCCAGGTTGTGGTTGCCGCCGAAGGTATGGTTCCAGGGCAGCCAGTCGACCAATATGGGCGGTTCCTCGGCCAGGAAGGGCCAGACCTGCAGAATCATTTGCAGATTGCTGCACAGCATGCGCTGCGTGTTGATGACCGCCTTGGGCAGCGAAGTGGAGCCCGAGGTGAACAGGAACTTGACGATGGTGTCGGGGCTGGTGGCCTCGTAGGCCGCATCCACGGCGTCGGTGACCGGCGTTGCCAGCAGCGACTCGAACGTGGTGCTGGCGCGCTGCGGCGTCGAGCCGCGCGTGGCCACGTATTCGACGCTGTCGTCGAGCGTGGCCGTGACGGCGGCGGCGTATTTTTGCGCGTCGGAAACAAAGACCAGGCCGGGGGTCAGCACCTGCGTCACATGGCGCAGCTTGTCGAAATCCTTGGAAACCAGCGAGTAGGCCGGGGATACCGGCGAATAGGGTATGCCGACGTATTGGCAGCCCAGTGCCAGAAGCGCATGCTCCAGATCGTTTTCGGAGAGCATCAGCACCGGCCGGTCGGGCGACAGCCCGCGGTCGAGCAGCGCCTGGCCGATGTGCCGCGCCATGTCCAGCGCTTGCGCGTAGCTGATATGGCGCCACTGGCCGGATTCGTCGCGCTTGGCGATGTAGCTGCGGTCCGGGGCCTGTTGAGCCCAGTAGTGCAGGCGATCGGTGAGGCGGCGCGGGTAGTCCCGCAGCGGCACAGGCGTCTTTACATAGACTTGGCCGTTTTCGCCGGGCGTCGTTTCCACAGGCAGGGCGCCAATCGCCACGCTGCGATAACGGGGTTGTACTGTCATGTTGTCTCTCTGAGTTCTTTGCCCGCGAAGGCATTACAACCATTGTTTTTTTATCGCTCTGCGCATGGGGTTGCCATTGGCCGCGAGCTTGTTGGTTTTTGGCGCTGCTCTCAGCCAGGGCGGAGCCCGCCATGTATTTTCGCCGCAGTTTTTTGATGCGATATATCAGATTACCTGATATTTGGCTTATACTACACCGAGAAAAATGGACTGGCAAGTAGAATTAGCCAGGCAGAAGAATGAATAGCCAAAGGAGTTACGAGTGGACGAACCAAGCGGCATTGCCTATTTAATCGGGCGGCTCGACCATATGTTGAGCCGCCGCATACGCGACAGCATTGCCCCAATGGGAATCACCGCGGCGCAGTACACGGCGCTGTCCGTATTTCGCAAGCACGGCCAGCTTTCCAATGCGCAATTGGCCGAGCGGTCGATGGTGTCTCCCCAGTCGGCCAACGAAATGGTCAAGACCATGGAGCAACGGGGCTGGATCGCCCGGAAATCGCCCTCCAATCATGGGCGCATCATTCAAATAGGCTTGACTCCGGAAGGCCTGGCTCTATTGAAAAAATGCGATGCGGCGGTCGTCGAGGTAGAGGCCGCCATGCTGGCCGAGATCGGCGGGACGGAGCAGGGGGCTTTGTATGCGCAGCTCAAGACCATGGTGCGGGGGCTGAGCATACTGACTCTTTAGCGCAGGCCTGGCGCAAGCGTGTTCGCGGCGTTGGTTCAATGCCGCTTCCATCGAGCCTTGAATGACGCAAGTATTCAACGGCAGGAGGCTAGCCCTGGATGGAGGCTTCCAGCGCCTGCAGCTCCGCCTGCGGAGAGTTGCGCAGGAACTGCCGCAGCTTTTGCATGAAGCCGGGCGTGGCGGTTTCGGGCACGCGCCTCAGCCAGGCGACGGCTTCGCCGATTTGCCCGCGTTCGGCCAGCAGGCGGCCGTAATTGAACTGACCGCGGAAGTCGCCGCCTTGCGCGGCGCGGCGGTAGTAATCGAAAGCGATGTTCTGGTCGGCGGCGACTTCCCAGCCGTCTTCGTAAAAGCCTCCCACAATATTCATGGACTTCGCATGCCCCATTTCTGTGGCTTTCGTCAGCCACATGAAGGCTTGCGCGCGGTCGGGCGGCGTGCCGCGTCCCAGAGTCAGCGAGGTGGCGTAGTTGTACATGCCCCAATCGGAGCCATTGGCGGCGGCGCGGCGGAACCAGTAGGTGGCGATGGCCATGTCGGGTTCGACGCCCCAGCCGTTTTCGTAGCATCGCCCAACCATGTTCATGGCCATGGCATCGGCGGATTCGGCGGCGGCCTTGAACCAGTTCAGGGCTTGTTCGGGATTGCGTTCCAGGCCAAGCCCTTCCAGCAGCATTTGCCCGTAGCGCAACTGGGCGTCGGCAATGCCGTGTTCGGCGGCGGTGGCCAGCCAGCGGGCGGCGATTTCGGGCGGTCCGTTCAGGATTGCCGCGAATTCTTCCGGTGTGGCTGCGTTGAATTGTTCGATGCTGATCTTGTTCATGTCTGGTTTGTGTAACGAAGCCGGGCCGGCCGCCAAGATATGGCGGCCGGCCCGGAAAGCGAAGCCCGCGGGTTGGGTGCTTAGTACGACAGGTTCAGGTTGAGAACCGCCGAACGTCCCGGAGCAATGCTGACATAGTGGGCAGCATACGCTTTATCGTAATACGTTTTATCAAAGACGTTGAATACGTTGAGCTGAACGTTTACGTGCTTGTTGAACTGATAGCCGGCCATGGCGTCGAAGCGCCAGTACGACGGGACGTAGACGGTGTTGGCCGTATTGCCGTACTGCTTGCCTACATAGTAAGCGCCAGCGCCGACCGTGAACTGAGGCATGACCTTGTAGCTGGTCCACAGGCTGAAGCTGTTTTTCGGTGTGTTCGGGAACTGGTTGCCCGTATCGGCCGAGTTGGGGCCGGCATCCGTAAGCTTGCCGTTCAGGAAGGTGTAGCCGCCGAAAATCTGCCATTTGGGCGTGATGGCGCCCGAAAAGCCCAGTTCGAAACCGTCCACGCGCTTCTTGCCGGCCATTTGATAGTCGCCGTTGGCAAGCGTGACGCGGGCGTTGGTGGTTTCGGTGCGGAACACCGCGGCGCTCAGGCTGAGGCTTTTGTTAAGCACATCCCATTTGGTGCCGAGCTCGATGGTGCGGTTTTTTTCCGGCGCCATGTCGGCGGCGTTCAGACCGGTGGTGCCGCGTCCCGGTAGGGACGAGTCGCTGCCTTCGCCAGCCGATGCATTGAACGGCGTGGACGATGTGGCATAGGAGATGTAGAAGCTGCCGTTATCAACCGGCTTGTAGACCAGGCCCAATTGATAGTTGACCAGCGTGTCGTCGCGGCTCAGGTCGGAGCTGCTGGACTTGAGCGAGGACGAATAATTGTCCACGCGCAGGCCCAGGCCCGCGTGCCAGTGTTCGTTGAAATCGAGAGAGTCGAACGCGTAGATGGACTTGGTCGTGACCTTGCTGTCGGTGGGATTGCCGGCACGGCCGCCGCTGAGCGTATTGACCCACGGATCGTTGGGATTGGGGTTGTACAAGCTGGTGCAGTTATAGCCCGATGCCGCGCCAACGCCTGCGTTGCAGCTGTTTGACGAGCCCAGGGTGCCGGAGCCTCGATTGACCAGCAACGAGTCTTTCGTGCCCTTTTCCTGGGAAATTTCCACGCCCGCATTGAAGCTGTGCTTGATCGAGCCCGTAACGGCCTTGCCGACGAGTTCGGTTTGATTGGCGATGCTGTTGACGTCGCTGACGCGGGTATTGGCGCGCCGCCACACCAGGCCGGCGAGCACGTTGCCTTGGCTGTCGTCGGGCTGGGTCCAGACGTATTTCTGGTCGGAATACGTGTAGCGCGTGGTGTTGCGCAAGGTGAGGTTGTCGTTGAAATCGTGTTCGATTCCCACGGTGGCCATATCGCTGGTGGTCTTGCGATAGTCGCTGGACAGACCATAGAAATTGTTGCGGTCCACATCGGCGGGGCCGGCGCTGGTACGGGTCGGATCAAAGCCGGCTTTGCCGTTGTTTTTGGCGCCGATCCACGAAGAGGGGTAGGCGTAGGGAATCCCGCTATCCGGAATATCGTCTGTTTGCAGGTGGTAGTAGCTGAGCGTTACACGGGTGGGCGAGCCCAGGCCGAAGGTGATGGTGGGCGCAACGCCCCAGCGGTTGTTCTTGACCGTATCGCGTCCCGCGACGTCGGCGTCGTGGTACATGGCGTTGAGGCGGAAGGCCGTGTTGTCGTTGAGCAGCCAGTTGCTGTCGACGGTGCCACGGTAGTAGTTGTCGGTGCCCAGGCCCAGGCTGGCATTGGTGAAATTGCTGGCCTTGGCGGTCTTGCTGATGAGGTTGATGCTGCCGCCCGCGCCGCCGCGCCCGCCGTAGGCGCCGTCCGAACCCTTGATGACCTCGACCTGTTCCAGGTTGAACACTTCACGCGAGGTGGAGCCGATGTCGCGCATGCCGTCCACGTAGGTGCTGCTTTGAGCGTCGTAGCCGCGGATGAAGGGGCGGTCGCCCAGCGGGTTGCCGCCTTCGCCGGCGCCGAACGAGATGCCCGGCGAGTTGCGCAGGACGTCGGTCAGGCTGGTGGCGGCCTGGTTCTCGATGAGAGCCTTCGGAATGACTTGCACCGATTTGGCCGTGTCGAGCAGCGGCGCGGTGAATTTGTCGGACGCGGAATCCTTGACGTTGTAGCTGTCCGGAGCCTGGCCCTGAACCTTGACGGGGGTGAGTTCGGAAACATTGCCGGCGTTGCTGGTTTGCGCCATTGCCGCGAATGGCGTGATGAATAGGGCGGGGGTGGCGATGGCCGTGGCCAGGCTGCCAACCATGTTGCCGCGCAGGAACGATGACGGCGATTTACACTGAACGGACACTTTTTACTTACTCCCTTCTTAAAGATGCGAATCATTATTGTTAAGTGGTGCCATTCTATTCATATTGAAAATATATACAAATAGATATTCTGTCATTTACCTTAAATTATTCTGACATTTTCCTTAAAAACAACAATTTTGTAACAATGCGGGCCTGTTTTTGTCTGTCAAGAGAGAGGCAGATCAACTGGGCTTTGTGTCGAGCGCCGCCGCTCGTTTTGTGTTTGAAAGCCCGAATCGATGTTTTCTGGCGCTACGATTGAAATATTATTGCGAATGGTTCGCATTTCTGATATTGTTGCGGTCTATCCTGCTCAAAGCCGTTTCAAAGGAAGGCCTGAACCGCGTTTTGGAAAGAGCTTTTGTGCATCCGTGTATCTGTGCGCAGGCTTTTAACAGGGCTTTGTTTGGATTCATGAACTTTTTGTCGTTGGACGCATGCTGCATTTTCGTCTTTACCCTAAATCCCGCTCTGTACAAATCAAGGTTGCAGCCGCTGCTTGCGTAATCGGAGTGCATTTGGCCGTTCTTGGCGTCATCATCGCCGCGCCGGTCAAACCAGACATCTCAATGCCTCAGTCGGACGAAATCCAGTTCGTCGAAATCGGGCCCGAGGTCGTCGATACGGCGCCCGAACCCGAGCCGCAGGCCACGCCTCCGGAGCCGGTCGAGGAGCCTCCGCCCCCCGAGCCCCAGGTAGAGCCCGACCCGGTCGAAGAGCCCACTCCGGAACCCGAGCCCGAGCCGGTCGTCAAAGAGCCCGAGCCCGAGGCGATCACTGAACCGCCCAAACCTAAACCGAAGCCCAAGCCCCGGCCCAAGCCGGTCGTCAAGCATC
>JBEBXF010000174.1:0-6982 GCA_040391725.1 Eoetvoesiella caeni
AGGTCTATACGCCGCTCGGCCAGCTGGACTATTCCGCCGAAATTTCCAATCTGCAAGCCGCCAAGCCCGACGCGCTGTTCGTGTTCTACCCGGGTGGATTAGGCATCAATTTTGTTCGTCAACTAGGCCAGGCGGGCCTGATGGGGCATTTGCCGTTCTTTTCCGAAGGGGCCATCGACTCCAACACGCTTGTCGCCTTGAAGACGCAGGCAGTCGGGTCTATTTATGGTGCAACATGGTCGCCCGTTCTGGACAATCCTCAGAACAAGAAGTTCGTCAAGGCGTTCCAGGAAAAATACGGACACACACCATCCGAGTATGCGGCCAATGCTTATGACGCTGCTTATCTTCTGGATGCAGCCGTACGCAAGGTAAAGGGCAATGTGTCGGATCGCGCGGCATTCGTGGCAGCCGTCAAAGAGGAGGGCTCCACTTTCCCCACGGTGCGTGGAAAGTTCGCGTTCAACACCAATAATATGCCCATTCAAAACGTCTATGCCTTCAAGGTGGAAAAAGATGGCGACAAGGTGGCGGTCAAGAAACTGGCAACGGTGTTCACCGACCATAAAGATGCCTACGTGAGCAAGTGCGACATGAAGTAGCAACAAGGAGGCGCGCGGCCTTGTCCGGCCGCGCATCTTGCCTTAAAGAGGCGGATGTCATCAATGAATAGTTCACTGTTTCTGTCCCAGTTGCTCAACGGCCTGCAACTGGGGGTTCTGTTGTTCTTGCTGTCGTCGGGGCTGACCCTGATCTTCGGCATCATGAACTTCATCAACCTGGCGCATGGCTCGCTGTACATGGTGGGCGCCTTCATCGGCGCGGCCACCTACAACGCCAGCGGCTCCTTCCTGTTTTCGGTGGCGGCCGCCATGGCTTCCGCGGCCATCGTGGGGGCGATCATCGAGCACCTGGTGGCGCGGCCGCTGTATCGCTACGATCATTTGTATCAAGTGCTGGCCACGTTCGGGCTGATGATGTTCTTCAATGAACTGGCCATCGTCATATGGGGCAATCGGCCGTATTTCGTCGAGATTCCACAATCCATCCGCGGCGCTGTCACCATTTTCGGCGCGCCGTATCCGGTTTACCGCCTGCTGATCATCGCCATTGGCGTCGTGGTGGCCTTCGGTGCATGGTTCCTCATCCAGAAGACGCGGTTCGGCATGCTGACCCGCGCCGGCGCCACCAGTTCTTCCATGGTCAGTGTCCTGGGCGTCAATATCGATTTGCTCAAGAAAGCCCTGTTCATGCTGGGCGCCGCCCTGAGCGGGCTGGCGGGGACGCTGGCCGGCCCCATACTTTCCGTGCAGTCAGGCATGGGCGACCCGGTGCTCATCCTGGCCCTGGTGGTGATCGTGGTCGGCGGCATTGGCTCCATACGGGGGGCGTTGTTCGCCGCCATCGTCATCGCCATCATCGACACCCTCGGCAGGGCGTATCTGCCGTATCTGCTGGGCCTGATGCTGCCGCCTTCCGCGGCCAACACCACGGGCAATGCCCTGGCATCCATGCTCATCTATATTCTCATGGCCTTCGTTCTGGCTTTCAGGCCGCACGGCATCATGGTTTCCGCCAAGCGTTAGCGGCAGGCGGCAAGGAAGAAATCGATCATGTTTAGAATGAAATCCGCAATCTGGATAGCGATTCTGTTTTTCGCGCTGGCCTGCATCCCGTTCGTGGCGCATGCGCTGGACGAGCCGTTTTACGTCACGTTCTTCGCCCGCGTGCTGGTCTACGCACTGGCCGCGTGCGCGCTGAACGTCGTGCTGGGCCTGGCCGGTCTGGTCAGTTTCGGGCACGCCATGTTCATCGGCCTGGGCTGCTACACAGTGGGAATACTCAGCTACTATGGCATCGACAACGGCTGGATTCAACTGCTGGTGTGCATTGCGGCCTGCGTGGTGGTGGGGGTGCTTGTCGGCACGGTTTGCCTGCGCACCTCGGGCATCGGCTTCATCATGATTACCCTGGCCTTTTCGCAGATGCTGTATTTCCTGATGATCAGCCTGACGGAATTCGGCGGCGACGACGGCCTCAATATCTACGCGCCCAGCGATTTCGGATTTTTCCAGCTGGGCGGCAGCAACGAGGTGTATTGGGCGGCGTGGGCGCTGTTGCTGGCGCTGGTCGTGTTCCTGCTGCGGTTTCGCGTGTCGCCCTTCGGCATGGTGCTGCGCGCCACGCACATCAACCCGAGGCGGGTGGATGCCTTCGGCTACTCGGTGTTCGGGGTGCAACTGGCGTCCTACGTCATGTCCGGCGTCATCACGGGCATCGCGGGGTTCTTGCTGGCCAACCTCACCGCGTTCGCTTCGCCCAGCTATATAGCCTGGCATGTTTCGGGCGAGCTGATAGTCATGGTCGTCATCGGCGGCATCGGCGCGGTGACCGGTCCCATCGTCGGCGCGCTGGCCTTCCTGGTAATGGAGGACGTGCTCAAGGGATGGACGTCGCACTGGATGCTGATAATGGGGCCGATCATCGTGTTGATTGCCTTGCTGGGCAGAAACCAGTTCGCCTGGCTGAAGGCTTGCCTGAAGAGGCCCGCGCCCTCGGCCGGCCCGGCGCGTTCCATCGCCAGTAGTTCCGTAGCAGGAGAAACCCCATGAACGCCGTGATCCCTCTCGCGCTGCGCACCAGCGGACTGGTGCGGTACTTTGGCGGGCTGAAGGCCACCAACGAGGTTTCCTTCGACATCGCTCCCGGCGAACTGCGCGCCATCATCGGCCCCAACGGCGCCGGCAAGACCACGCTCATCAACCTTTTGACGGGCGAACTGTCGGCCCATGAAGGCCGGATATTCATCGGCAGCAACGATGTCACGGCCCAGCCGATTCAACAGCGCGTCGGGCTGGGGTTGTTGCGGTCGTACCAGATCACCTCGGTGTTCGACGCCTTTACCGTCTACGAGAACGTGTGCCTGGCGGCCCGGCGCAAGCAAGGCCTGGGTTTTGCGGTGTGGAAGCCATTGACCGGCTACCGCGATATTGCCGACAAGGCGCTGCGCGTGATCCAAGACTGCCATTTGGGCGATGTGGCGCATGTCACCGCCGACAACCTGGCCTATGGGCAGCGGCGGCAGCTGGAAATCGCCATGGCCCTGGCGGCCGACCCGCGCATCCTGCTGCTGGACGAGCCGATGGCGGGAATGAGTTCCGCGGAAGGCGCCGCCGCCGTCGAAATGCTGCGTTCGCTGAAGGGCAAGTACACCATTTTATTGGTCGAGCACGATATGAACGCGGTTTTTTCTTTGGCCGACCGCATCAGCGTCCTGGTGTACGGAAGTATCGTGGCCACCGGCACCGTCGAAGAAATACGCAACCATCCGGAAGTCCGCCGCGCCTATCTGGGCGACGACGAGGACGCTTGAACACAGGAGCCGGGCATGCTTTCCATTCAGCAGTTGGCCGCCAAATACGGCGCATCGCAAGCGCTTTTCAATGTCGATCTCGAGGTGGCGGCGGGGCAGGTGGTCGGCCTGATCGGCCGCAACGGCATGGGGCGCACCACCGTCATCAAGTGCCTGTTCGGTCTGTTGCCGTCCGTGGCCGGCACCATACAGTTCGAGAACAAGCGCCTGAACGGGCTGGCGCCGTATCGAATAGGGCGCCTGGGCATTTCGCTGGTGCCCGAGGGGCGGCAGATATTTCCAACCCTCAGCGTCGAAGAAAATCTGGTTGCCACGGCATCCAAGTCGGGAGCGTCCAGCCCATGGACGCTGGATCGCATCTACCGCTTTTTCCCGCGCCTGAAAGAGCGCCGGCAGAACCTGGGCACGCAGCTGTCGGGCGGCGAGCAGCAGATGTTGGCCATCGGACGGGCATTGATGACCAACCCCCGGTTGCTGGTGCTGGACGAGGCCACCGAGGGCCTGGCTCCCATCGTGCGGGCGGAAATCTGGAAAGTGCTGCAGGAGCTTAAAAGCGAGGGCCTTTCCATGATCGTGGTCGACAAGAACACCAAGGCGCTGCTGCGCCTGGCCGACCATAATTTCATTCTGGACAAGGGTGTGACCGTGTGGCGGGGCAGCTCGCCCGAGCTCGCCGCCCGCCCCGACCTGATCGACCGCTACGTGGGCGTCTGATACCGAGCCCTCCGTCCTCCGCCAACCGCCTTCTCCAGTTGGCGGCGCGCCGCACCTGCATAGGCCTGCGCTTATGGATTATATTGTTAGGCTTGACTCAATAATATCTGAACGTGGTTGCCGGCCCGGGCTTGGCTGTTGCGCCGGACCGCCCCGTGCCGGTTCGAAAAATCAATGGAGAATGGTGTATGTCGAGTATCAGCGGTGTCGTGCAAGGACGGGTGCAGTGCCCGTCCGATCTCAGCGAGGTGAACTATAACCTGCAGAAGGCGTTTCCGGATTTTGCCGAGACGCTGGGCCGCTGGCGCAGCAGCAGCCGCGAAGTCCTGCAAAGGCTGACGCCGTCCGTCGATATTCCGTACGGCGACAAACCGCTGCAGAACCTGGACTTCTATCGCGCGGCGGCCGTCAATACGCCCTTGCTGGTTTTCGTCCATGGCGGGTATTGGCAGGGCGGGGACAAGAACGACGTGGGTTTCATTGCCGCGCCTTATGTCCAGGCCGGCATCAGCGTGGCCGTCATCAACTATTCGCTGGCGCCGGCGGCCCGGGTCGAAGACATGGTTGCGGAAGTGCGCCAGGTCATTGCCTGGCTGCGCCAGAACGCCGAACATCTTTCCGTGGATACCGGCCGCATCTCGCTGATGGGGCACTCGGCCGGCGGCCATCTGGTCGCCTCCATGATCGCCCAGGACGAAGCCGGGGAGCGCTACCCCGACCTGGCCAATGTTTTCCCCATCAGCGGCCTGTTCGATTTGCCGCCCTTGCTGCCCTCTTATGTGAATAACGCCTTGTCGCTGGATCTTGCGCGGGCCGAGGCGCTAAGCCCCATTACCGGGACGGGGCCGCGGGCGACCCGTGTCTATACGATCATCGGCGAACTGGAAACCACCCAGTTGCACCTGCAGTCGTTCGCCCTGGCGCAGCGCTGGAAACAGGTGCAGGCGCATTATGTCGTGCCCGGCACGGATCACTTCACGGTGCTGGAGGTTCTGGGCGACTCGGCCTCCGTCTACGCCCAGGCGGTGATCCAGGCCATCAACGCCCAATGACGGTGGAGCAGTCTTGAACACCTCGGCAGTCAATCATGAATCAAGCTGGGTGGCGCGCAGCCTGAGCAGTGTCTGGCACCCGTGCACCCAGATGCAGCACCACGAAACCATGCCCTTGGTGCCCGTCAGCCACGGGCGCGGCGCCTGGCTTTACGATCACGATGGCAATCGCTACCTGGACGGCATCAGCTCCTGGTGGGTCAATTTGTTCGGCCATGCCAATCCCCGCATCAACGACGCCATCAAGGATCAGCTCGACCGGCTCGAGCACGCCATGCTGGCGGGGTTTACCCACGAGCCTGTCGTGCGGCTTTCCGAACGCTTGTCCGCGCTGACGGGCAAAGTGCTGGGGCATTGCTTTTATGCCTCCGATGGTGCGTCGGCGGTCGAAATCGCCCTGAAGATGAGCTTTCACTTCTGGCGCAACAGCGGCTGCGCGGACAAGCGCGAATTCGTCTGCATCCAGGGCAGCTATCATGGCGAAACCATCGGCGCCCTGGCGGTGACCGATGTAGCCCTGTTCAAGGAGGCCTACAGCCCCTTGGTGCATCAGGCGCATGTGGCGCCGTCGCCCGACGCGCGCCTGGCGGAACCGGGCGAGTCTGCGGCCGACGTGGCTCGTCGCGCCATAGCGGGCCTGGACGCCTTGCTGCAGGCGCGGGAAGGGCGGGTGGCGGCGGTCATCGTCGAGCCGCTGGTTCAAGGCGCAACCGGCATGGCCATGCACGACCCGCTTTATCTGGCCGAGCTGCGGCGTGTTTGCGACGCGCACCATGTGCACATGATCGCCGATGAAATCGCGGTGGGTTGCGGACGCAGCGGCACGTTCTTCGCCTGCGAGCAGGCCGGCATATGGCCGGATTTTCTGTGTCTTTCCAAGGGAATCAGCGGCGGCTACCTGCCTTTGTCGCTGGTGATGACGCGCGACAGCGTATTCCAGGCGTTCTACGACCCGGACGTGACGCGCGGGTTCCTGCATTCGCATTCGTATACCGGCAACCCGCTGGCTTGCCGCGCCGCGCTGGCCACCCTGGATATCTTCGACGAGGACGACGTCCTCAACGCCAACCGCCGGCGCGCCGTTGCGCTGACCAAGGCTTTGCAGCCTTTGGCGGAACATCCCCGCGTGCGTCATTTTCGCAATCGCGGCATGATCTGGGCTTTCGATGCCCAGTGTTCGACGCCGCGGCAGCGGGCGGGTTTTTCACGCAACTACTTTACTGCCGCGTTGCGGCGTGAGCTGCTGCTGCGCCCCATCGGCAACACGGTATATCTGATGCCTCCCTATGCGCTGGGCGACGAGGAAATCCATCACCTCGCCAGCCGGGCCCTGGCGGTTTTCGACGAAGTCCTGGCGGACGCATGACCATGGAACTGCTCACACGAATCCAGCGTGAATTGAACCTGCTGGAGCAGCAAGGCTTGCGGCGCACCTTGCGCGTGGCCGACACGCCCTGCGCGCCGCGGGTGGAAGTCGACGGGAAGCCGATGCTGGCTTTTTGCAGCAACGACTACCTGGGCCTGGCGGCCGATGCGCGCGTTGTGCAGGCATTGCGCGAAGGCGCCGGGATCTACGGGGCCGGAAGCGGCGCTTCGCATTTGATCAGCGGCCATTCCAAGGCCCACGCCATTCTGGAAGAGCGGCTGGCGCACATGCTCGAGCCCTTTGTCCCCTCGGCCAAGGCGCTGTATTTCAGCACGGGCTATATGGCCAACCTCGCCCTCATGACGGCGCTGACCTGCATGGATCCACAGGCGGAAATCTTTTCCGAGGCATTGAACCATGCGTCCTTGATCGACGGCATGCGTCTTGCGCGCGCCGCGGTCAAGGTCTATGCCCACG
>JBEBXF010000175.1:0-6969 GCA_040391725.1 Eoetvoesiella caeni
AAGAGTTCTCGGCCATAGTTGAAAAAGCCGACGCCGCCATCAAGAAGATCGCCGAGCAGCAGGGCTACGACCTCATCATCCAGGATGCGGTTACGGTAAGCCCGCGGGTCGATATCACCGACCAAGTGATGAAAGCCCTGGGCGGCTAACCGCATATGCCGGTGTTGCTAGCGCCCGATCAGGCACCCCTTTTGCAAGAGTTATTGCGGGATGCCAACACGGCGGGTCTGGACAACCGGCTTGTTGCAGAATCGAACGAGCCCGAGCCCCGCATCCGGGGGCTGGGCTCTTTGCTTCTGGCGGGCCCGGATGAAATCAGCTTCCTGTCCAATCCCAGGCTGGCCGGCCAGCTTGCCCAGTGCAGGGCGGCCGCCGTCATCCTCACGCCCGAGGCCTATCAGTCCTTGCAGGGCCAGCCCGTCGCATTCCGGGTCGTGCTGTGCAGCCAGCCCTACCTCATGTACGCCTTGCTGGCGCAGTGGTTCGACCAGCATCGGATCAACAACCTCGAACTCGGCATCCATGCCAGCGCGGTCGTTTCCCCCGACGCCGAATTGGCCGCGGGCGTCAGCATAGGCCCGTTGTGCGTCATCGAAGCCGGTGTTCGCATAGGCGAAGGCACGCGGCTAGGCGCGGGCTGCATCGTCGGCGCGAATTCCGTGCTTGGCCGCGATTGCCTCTTGCATGCCCGGGTTACGCTTTACCACGGGGTTGCCGTGGGCGACCGGGCCATCCTGCATAGCGGATCCGTATTGGGGGCCGACGGCTTCGGTTTCGCCCCGGATCCGCGCCGCCGGAACGGGGGCTGGGCTAAAATTGCCCAGTTGGGCGGCGTCACCGTTGGCGACGACGTCGAGGTGGGCGCCAATACCACCATAGACCGTGGTGCGCTCGACGACACCCATATCGGCAACGGGGTCAAGCTCGACAACCAGATCATGGTGGCCCACAACGTCCAAATCGGCGATCACACGGCGATCGCCGCGTGTGTGGGAATCGCCGGTTCGACCGTCATCGGCCAGCGCTGCACCATAGGCGGCGCCGCCATGGTTTCCGGCCATCTGGTGCTGGGCGACGACGTCCATGTCTCGGGTGGAACCGCCATTACTTCGAATGTGGATGCGCCGGGCAGGTATACCGGCGTATATCCGTATGCCGAGCACGTGCAATGGCAGCGCAACGCGGCAGTGATCTCGCAGCTTGCACAGCTGCGCAAGCGGCTGAGGGCGCTCGAGCATCCCAAAAACTAATTTGAAATCAATCATTGCACGCATAGGTGCTCGTAGGATATGAACATGGAACTCGATATAAAAGAAATCATGGCGCGGCTGCCTCATCGCTATCCGATGCTGTTGGTGGATCGAGTGCTCGAAATGGTGCCGGGCAAAAGCATCGTGGCCGTGAAAAACGTATCGATAAACGAACCTTTCTTCGAAGGGCATTTCCCGCATCATCCGGTCATGCCGGGCGTTCTTATCATCGAAGCCATGGCCCAGGCGGCCGCGCTGTTTTCGTTCGAAGGCAATCCCGAAGTCAATCCGGCCGATAAGAAGATCGCCTATTACCTGGTCGGCGTCGACGAAGCCCGTTTTCGCCGTCCGGTGGTGCCCGGCGACCAGTTGCGCCTGGAGGTCACGGCCGACCGCATAAGCCGCAGCATCTGCAAGTACACGGGCACGGCGCTCGTCGACGGCAAAGAGGTGGCGGCCGCCAAACTGATGTGCGCGATCCGCGCCATGGAAGACTGATGTCCGGATCCATCCACCCCACGGCCATAGTGGCGCCCGGGGCCAGGCTGGCTGCGGGCGTAACAGTCGGCCCCTACAGCATCATCGGCGAACATGTCAGCATCGGCGAGAACACGGTGGTGGGGCCTCATTGCGTCATCGACGGCCATACCACCATAGGCCGCGACAATACGTTCTACCGTTTTTGCTCCATCGGTGGCATGCCGCAGGATAAAAAATACGGGGGCGAGCCCACCCGTCTGGAAATCGGCGACGGCAACATGGTGCGCGAATACGTCACCATCAATACCGGCACCACGCAAGATGTGGGCGTGACCCGCGTGCGCGACGACAACTGGATCATGGCCTATGTGCACATCGCCCACGATTGCCAGGTCGCCAGCCACACCGTCATCGCCAATAATGTGCAACTGGCCGGCCACATCCATATCGACGACTACGCCATCCTGGGCGGCTCCACCGCGGTTCATCAGTTCGTGCGCATCGGCGCTCACACCATGGTGGGCGGCACCAGCTCCATCCGGCAGGACATTCCACCGTACGTCATCGGCGCGGGCGATCCGTTCCGCCCCGTGGGCATCAATTCGGAAGGCCTGAGCCGGCGCGGCTACGACGCGGATGTCGTGGCCGCCCTGAAAGAAGCCTACAAGCTCATCTATCGCCGCAAGCTCACCGTCGAGCAGGCCTGCCAGGAAATCATCGCGCTGCAGGCCAGGCAGCCGGCCGCGCACGATGCGCTGCAGGTTTACGTCGACTTCCTCACCGCCTCGACCCGGGGTATTTCCAGGCCATGAGCCTGCGCATCGGCATGGTCGCCGGCGAGCCCTCGGGTGATCTGCTGGCGGCACGGGTCATCAAGGGGATCGCCGAGCGCGCTGAACCGGGCGGCTGCCAGGGCATAGGGGGGCCGGCCATGCTGGAGCAGGGCTTCCAGATGTGGCACCCCATGAATGCCTTGACGGTATTCGGCTATGTCGATGCGCTCAAAAGCCTGCCCGGGCTTATACGCACCTATCTCGATGTAAAAAGACGCTGGATCCGCAACCCGCCCGATGTGTTCGTGGGCGTGGACGCCCCCGACTTCAATCTGCGGCTGGAACTGCAGTTGCGGCAGGCCGGCATCCCCACCGTGCATTTCGTGGGTCCATCCATCTGGGCCTGGCGCTACGAGCGCATCCACAAGATCCGGGCGGCGGTGTCGCACATGCTGGTGCTGTTTCCGTTCGAGGAAGCCATTTACCAGAAGGAAGGCGTGCCGGTCACCTATGTGGGCCATCCTTTGGCTCAGGTCATCCCCATGCAGCCCGATCGCCTGGCGGTGCGGCGCCGGCTGGGACTGGACGCTTCGGCAAGAATACTGGCCCTGATGCCGGGCAGCCGCGCTTCGGAAATCAAGCTGCTGGCGCCGCGTTTTCTGCAGGCCGTGCAGCGCCTGCAAAAGCAGGATCCGGACTTGCAGGTGCTGGCGCCCATGGTCAGCGCCGCGCGCCGCAATGAATTCCAGGCATGGCTGCAACAGTACCCGATCGCGAACCTGCGTATTCTCGATCAGTCTTCCTTGGCGGATCGGCCGGCGGCCTGGGACGCCATGGAGGCCGCCGACGCGGTGCTGGTGGCCAGCGGCACGGCCACGCTGGAGGCGGCATTGTTCAAGCGGCCGATGGTCATTTCCTATGTGCTGTCGCCAGCCATGCGCCGCCTGATGGCCTGGAAGTCCGGCCAGGAAAAACCCACCTTGCCCTGGGTGGGATTGCCCAATATTTTGTTGAACGATTTCGCCGTTCCCGAACTGCTGCAGGACGACGCCACCCCCGAAAAACTGGCCGAAGCCGCATGGCGGGCGCTGACCGATGCCGAACATTCGGCCGAGGTTGCGCGGCGCTTCACGCAATTGCACCAGACGCTGCTGCGCGATACGCCGGCGCTGGCCGCCGAGGCGATCATCAGGCAGGCGGAATATGGAGCAGGCTGATCTTTTTGCCGCCATGCAGGCGTCCGCGCCGTTCGTGGCGGGGGTCGACGAAGCGGGCCGCGGCCCCTTGGCGGGGCCGGTTTTCACGGCGGCCGTCATTCTGAACCCCGAGCGGCCCATTGCCGGGCTGGCGGACTCCAAAACCCTGACGGCGGCACGCCGCGAACGCCTGGCCCTGGAAATCCGCGAGTACGCTCTGGCGTGGTGCATCGCCAGCGCCAGCGTCGAGGAAATCGATAGCCTCAACATTCTGCAGGCCACCATGCTGGCCATGCGCCGTGCCTGCGAGGGGCTGTCCAGGGCTCCCTCCCGGATTCTCATCGACGGCAACCGCATTCCCAAGGGTTTGGCCTGCCCGGCGCAGGCCATCGTCAAGGGGGACTCAAAAGTCGCGGCGATTTCCGCCGCCTCCATCCTGGCCAAGACGGCGCGCGACGCCGACTGCGGGATTCTGCACGGCTTGTATCCCCAATATGCCTTCGACCAGCACAAAGGCTACGGTACGGCCCTGCATATGGAGCGTTTGCGCCTGCACGGGCCTTGTCCCGCGCATCGGCGCAGCTTCGCCCCGGTGCGCCGGCTGCTGGAGGAGGGGTCGTGAAGCACATCAGCTCGCGCGACAACCCGCTCTACAAGCAGTTGCAGCGCCTTTCGCGCGGCCCGCGCGACGGCCAGGCCGTTCTGGAGGGTGTCCATCTTTGCCAGGAGTGGCTGAGGCACAAGGGTCTGCCCGAGCTGACGCTGTTCGATGCCGGCAGGCTGGAGCACAGCGCGGAATTGGCGGATCTGGCCCGCGACGTGCCTCCGTCGTCCTGCGTGTCGTGCGAGCCGGCGCTGGTGAGCAGCCTTTCCCAGGTGGGGCATGGCCAGGGCGTGTATTTCGTCGTGAACCTGCCCGTGGCCGAGGCGCCGCCGCGCATCGCCGCGAACTGCCTATGGCTGGATCGCATCCAGGATCCGGGCAATATGGGCACCTTGCTGCGCACGGCGGCCGCGGCGGGCATTGCCGAAGCCTATCTCTCGGCGGGCTGCGCCTCGGCCTGGTCGCCCAAGGTCTTGCGCAGCGCGCAGGGCGCGCATTTCGCCATGGCCCTGCACGAACACGCCGACCTTGCCGGCCTGAGCGGCCGGCTGGACGTGCCGCTGGTGGCGACCGCACTGGAACGGGCCGTGCCTCTGTACGAAGCTGATCTGCCCGCGCGCTGCGCCTGGCTGATCGGCAACGAGGGGCAGGGTGTCGCCCCCGAATTGCTGGCGCTGGCGGACATGCGGGTGTACATACCGCAGGCGCCGGGCGTGGAGTCGCTGAACGCCGCGGTTGCCGCGGCGATTTGCCTGTTCGAGCAGCGGCGCCGCTTCCCGGGCGTCTAGTGCGCTGGCTGGCGTTGGCTGGCTTCTAGTAGGCCTGGCGGTTGAGCCCGACTTCTTCCAGCACCTTGGTGGATATTTCCTCGATGGAGCGGGTGGTGGTAGACAGCCACGGTATGCCTTCCATGCGCATCAGGCGTTCGGCTTCGGCCACTTCGTAGCGGCATTGTTGCAGGGAAGAATATTCGCTGTTGGGGCGGCGTTCGTTGCGAACCTCGGCCAGGCGCGTGGGCTGGATGGACAGCCCGAACAGTTTGTTGCGGTAGGGGGCCAGCGTGGCGGGCAGGGTGCCGCGCTGGAAATCCTCGGGGATGAGCGGGAAGTTTGCGGCCTTGATGGCGTACTGCATGGCCAGGTACAGGCTGGTGGGCGTTTTGCCGCAACGCGAGACTCCGACCAGGATGACGTCGGCCTGGCGCAGGCCGTGCACGAATTGCCCGTCGTCGTGCGACAGGCTGAAGTTGATGGCCTCGATGCGGTTGTTGTACTGTTTGGACAATCCCACCGAGTGCGAGCGGCCGATGGAATGGTTGGACTTCATGCCCAGGGCTTCTTCGACGGGCTTGATGAAGGTCCCGAACAGATCCAGAAACGTGCAATTGGCATGGCGCACACGCAGGGCGATTGCCGGGTCGACCAGGGTGCTGAAGACCAGGGGAGGCTGTTTTTCTTCGAGGGCGCAACGATTGATGCGGTTGACGACCTCGTCGGCCTTTTCGGCGCTGTCGATGAACGGCACGCGTATGGATCTGAACTTGGCTTCGTCGAACTGCGAAAGAACCGAGTGGCTGAAGGTTTCGGCGGTGATGCCGGTGCTGTCGGAGACGACGAATACGGTACGTTCAAGCGGGGAGGATGTCATGGGTTGTAATGGCGCAGAAAGAGGCCGGAAACGGTACAATTAACAATTGGCAGTCGCCTTATGGCAGACAAGGCTGGTTTGGTTAGTGCGTAGATTGTAGGGCAAATGCATGATGCCCGGTGTGTGGGCCGGGGCGTGGCGCCCTTGCAGGCCGCTATGCGATAAGCAAACAAGCTTTCTTCTATAGTGTTAAAGGTGTCGTATGTCTTATGTAGTATCTTTCGAGCAGCTCCGCATGACGGATGTTGACTCGGTAGGAGGGAAAAATGCGTCACTCGGTGAAATGATCAGCCAGCTGGCTGGGGCCGGAGTCCGGGTTCCAGGCGGCTTTGCGACCACAGCCGAGGCTTTTCGCGATTTTCTCAATGTTACGGGGCTCGACAAGCGCATCGAAGAGCGCCTGAGCCGCCTCGATCCCGACGACGTGCGCGAGCTGGCGGTTGCCGGCGCCGAAATCCGCCAATGGATGATCGACACGCCGTTTCCCGCCGAGTTCGAGCAGGCCATCCGCAAGGCGTTCGCCGAGCTCGACGCGGACGGCAAGGGCTCGTTTGCCGTGCGTTCGTCGGCCACCGCCGAAGACCTGCCCGACGCCTCCTTCGCGGGCCAGCAGGAAACCTTTCTCAATGTCGTCGGCATCGACGACGTGCTGGACAATGTTCGCCATGTGTTCGCATCGCTGTACAACGACCGGGCCATCTCGTATCGCGTGCACAAAGGCTATGCCCATGCCGAAGTCGCCTTGTCGGCGGGCATCCAGCGCATGGTTCGCTCCGACAAGGGCAGCGCGGGTGTCATGTTCACGCTGGATACCGAATCGGGCTTCCAGGACGTAGTGTTCATCACCTCGTCGTACGGCCTGGGTGAAACCGTGGTGCAGGGCGCGGTCAATCCCGACGAGTTCTACGTCTTCAAGCCCACGCTTGCATCCGGCCACTATCCCATCATCAGCCGCCGCATCGGCTCCAAGCTCATCAAGATGGAGTTCGACGCCGAACGCGCCTCCGGCCACGCTGTGC
>JBEBXF010000176.1:0-6962 GCA_040391725.1 Eoetvoesiella caeni
TACCCGGCCGCCGAAAGCCTGGCGGATGTTCGCCATATTGCGCGGATAGCTGGCGTGCTCGCCGAACAAGTTCACCGTCATGACGCCCGCCTCTTCCAGAGCACGGTAACAGCCCTGGTAGAACTCGACGGAATCGCGCACCGGCCCCTGGGCCGACGCATCGTATAAATCTACCATCAATGCCATGTAGTTTCCGATATTCGGGCTTTCACCGAGCCAGGTCTGGGCATCCTCGTGATCGATGCGCGAACGAGACGTTTCCGGAAGCCTGAAATAAGCGCGGCACATGGCCGTGACCGCCGGGTTCCACTCGACGGTCACGACTTGCGCCTTGCTGCGGGCCAGCGTATAGCGCAGCAAGGATCCCGCCCCCAGGCCCAGCACGCCCACGTGGCTGTCTTTGTCCGGCTCCAGAAACAGCAGCCAGGCCATCATCTGCTGCGTATACGCCAGCACGAGCTCGTCGGGCTTGCGTATACGCATGGCGCCCTGCACCCATTCGGTGCCCAGGTGCAAATAGCGAATGCCGTCCAGTTCGGACAAGGTGGGGATATCGTCGCTGGACGGGCCGCCGGCGCTCATGCCGAGGGAAACTCAAGAGTCGCCACCACCGGCGCGTGATCCGACGGCTGCTCGTTGCGGCGCGGCTCTTTGTCGATGACGCAAGCCGTGCACAAGGGCGTCAGGGCCGTGGAAAGCAGGACATGGTCGATACGCACCCCGGCATTGCGGCGGAACGCAAGCTGGCGGTAGTCCCACCAGCTGAACGATTTTTCAGGCTGCTCGAACTGGCGGAACGCATCGGCGAAGCCAAGCTCGAGCAGGCTGTTGAACGCCTCGCGCTCCGGCGCGGAAACCAGTACCTGGCCTTCCCATTTGGCGGGATCGTGCACGTCCTCGTCGTCCGGCGCCACGTTGTAATCGCCCAGCACGACCAGCCGTGGATATTGCTCGAGCTGAGCCGCCAGCCATTCGCGCAGCGCCGCGAACCACTTGAGCTTGTATTCGTATTTTTCGCTGGCCACCGCCTGGCCATTGGGGCAATAGGCGCTGACGACCCGGATATCGCCGGCGGCGCTGGGCAGACTGGCGGCAATGATGCGCTGCTGGTGGTCTTCGAAATTGGGCAAATTGCGCTGCACCTGCTCCCCTTCATGGCGCGAGACGATCGCCACGCCGTTATAGGTTTTCTGGCCGGCCCAGCAGGCGCGGTAGCCCAGCTCGGTAAACGCGTCGAGCGGGAACTTGTCGTCCGCGAGCTTCAGTTCCTGCAAGCACAGCGCGTCGACAGGATTGGCCTGCAGCCAGTCCAGCACTTGGGGCAGGCGGACTTTGAGGGAGTTGATGTTCCAGGTGGCGAGTTTCAATGTAGAAGACAATTTATTGAATGATGAAACGATGAATGAATCGGCGGCGAATCCGGGCAGGCGGAAGCGGCGAAATGCCTGCGCAGGTGCAAAAGTCGAATGTTAACGGATAACCCCGTACGGCGTTCCGGATTCAGGGATTTCCAGGATCGAGAATATCCCAGGCGATTCTCTTGCCGCTGGCGCAGTCGGCAAGACGCTTGCGGGAAAACGCCACCGCGCGCTCGCGCAGTTCGAGCGAGCACCCCAGTGACTGAAGCGCCATCCGCACCGCCGAATCGATGTAGCCGCCGGGATCGGGCACACCGCAGCGCACGGCCTGGATCACCCCGATCGACGCCCCCATGAGGAAATCCGTTGCCACGGTGGCGTCGTCGAAGTCGAACTGGCCAAGCTCTTTGCCCCGCATCAGATCCTTGGACATCGTGATGGCGATCCTGGACTTGTGGGGCCAGGCGTCCATGCGCGTCATGAACGACGCCCACGTCGGATCTTGCCAGGCGCGCAGGAGATACAGGCGAAAGCCCACGGCGGCCCTTTGCCACGGCTCGCGCAGAAAATCGTACAGCGGGACGATGTCGGCAATCATGCGGTCGCTCATCTCGATGCCCGCGGCGATCAGGGCCTCGTCGAGCGAATCGAAATAATTGTAGAAGCTGCCGCGCGAGATGCCGGCTTCCCGCACTACGTCCTCGATGGCCGGCGCCGCCGTATTGTTGCGGGCAAACACCCGCGTGGTCGCGTCCAGGATCCGGGCCCGCATCTGTTCGCGTTTTTTGTGCGCCGTTTCAACGCGGTGATCCACGCCGTTTTCCCCCTGGGCGGGCGTCGTGCGCGATGTCGCCATGATGCAGCCTCCTTCTACACAATGACATTTCATCATTATGACGCATCGGCATTCTGACTGCGGGCAAATCTGCATGGAGCCCGGGCCGGGACGAATATAGCATTCTCATCATGAAAGCGACGACAAACACCATCGAACCCGCGCAGTTTCGCTCTGTAATGGGGCACTTCGCCAGCGGGGTCACGGTAATCAGCTACCAGCGCGGCGACGCGCCGGCCGGCATGACGGCCAATGCTTTCATGTCGGTGTCAATGAATCCGCCGCTGGTTCTGGTTTCAGTGCGCGAGACCTCGCAATTCATCGGGCACGTCGGCCTGGGAAGCCATTACGGCATCAACATTCTGGCCGAGCACCAGCAAAATCTCAGCCTGCACTTCGGCGGCCGCGGCATCGAAGGCCTGGAAGTGCCCTTCGACCAGACATTGGCCGCCCCGCTGATCGAGGACAGCCTTGCGCACATCATCGCCAGGGTGGTCGACATCCATGCCGCCGGCGACCACGTGCTCTACATCGGGCAGGTGGAGCATCTGCATTGCGGCGAAGAAGCCAAGCCTCTCATCTACTACAGCGGTTCATACAAACAGATACGCACCCACGATCCCGTGCAATGGTCTTCCGAATTCGGCTGGTAGCCGCCGGCGGACATCATCGATTTTCAACTATCACAAGGAGGCGACAATGCCAGACACCAACCCCGGCGCTGATCTGAATGAAACCGAGCTGCGCGCCGAGCTCATGAACCGCGCCCGGGCCCTGCACCCGCTGTTCAAGAAAAACGCCGCTCAGACCGAAAAGGACAGGCGGGTCGTCGAAGAAAACATCCAGGCCATGGAAGAAGCGGGCCTGTTGCGCATCATGCTGCCCAAACGCTACGGCGGCTACGAGGCCCCCGTGCGCACCCACGTGGACGTATGCGCCGTCATCGCCGAAGCCTGCCCGTCCAGTTCCTGGGTCATGAACCTGATCGGCGTCTGCGCCTGGTTCGCCTGCCTGCTGCCGGGCAAGGCCCAAGACGAAATATTCGGCGCCAACCCCCTGGCTCGCGTGGCCGGGGTGTTCACCCCCAGCACCCAGACACACCGGGAATCCGTCGAAGGCGGTCTGGTGGTTTCCGGCAAATGGTATTACGCCTCGGGCTGCCTGCATGCGGACTGGGGCCTGATCGGGCTGAGCGAACAGGACGAAAAAGGCAACCTCATCGAAAACTACCTCGCCTACGTGCCCATGTCGGAGCTGACCATCGAAGACACCTGGTACACCGTGGGCATGCGCGGCAGCGGCAGCAACTGCCTGGTCGGCAAGGACATCTTCGTGCCCAATCACCGCATGTATCCACTAAGCGCCGCCGTCAACGGTCAATACCCCGCCGAATACAGCGGCATCGGGTCGCTCTATCGCTCGGCCTTCGTCCCGCTGGCGGCCCTGATCCTGGTCGGCCCCCAGCTTGGCATGGCCCGCGCGGCCCTGGAATACGTCATCAGCATGGCCGACAAGCGCGCCGTCACCTACACCGTGTACGCCAGGCAATCCGACTCCGTGACGTTCCAGACCCAGATCGCCGAAGCCGCCATGAAGATCGACACGGCCCATATGCATGCTTACCGTTGCGCCGACGATATCCAGCAGGACGCGCTCAGCGGCAAGTACCCCGACGTCAAGGCGCGCGCCCGCCAGCGCTGCGACGTCGCCTATGCCATCCGGCAATGCATCGAGGCGTTGAGCATACTCATGAACATCCACGGCTCCGGCGCCTTCGCTGAATCCAGCCCGATGCAGCGCTGGTGGCGCGACGCGAACACCGCCTCGGGGCACGCTGTCGCCCTGCCCATGGTCGCCGCGGAAATCTACGGCAAGGCGTTGCTGGGCGTGGACACCATGGTCACGCCCCTGGTCTGATCCGCCCGGCGGCAAACGCCCGTACGGAAATGTGAAAGCCGAACCGGCCGCCCCTGCGCGGCCGGTTCGGCTTTTGGCCGTTTTCGTTACAATTCGTCATCACGCGTGTGCCTGCCAACTGGTAATGTTCGGCAAAACAGGATCGTCGAAATGGCTGCGGCTTGCACGCATTTCGTCCTTCCGCGGGACAGGCCACCGGATGCGGCCGGGCCGTTCCCAACCAACACAAGGTGAATAGATGCATCGAGTTCTTCGCTTCGAACGTGCGCAGCGCATGAAGGAATACATTCGCAATCTCGCCCCCGGCGTCTTTCTTCAAGAACTCATCAACCGGCCCGGCTCCGTCGGGGCAATCTGTCCCAGTTCGCGTTTTCTGGCTTCGAGCATGGCCCGGCAAGTGCCGGTGGAAGGCGACGGTCTGGTCGTCGAGCTGGGCGCGGGCACCGGCGTCGTCACCCAGGCTCTGCTGAAACGTGGCATCCCCGTCCAGGATCTGCTCGTGATCGAATTTTCGCCGGTATTCGTGCAGCGCCTGAGGCAGCGTTTCCAGGGCCTGAACATCGTGCACGGCAACGCGGCCGACCTGTGCCAGCTGGTGCCCCCCGAACGCAAGATCAAGGCCATCGTATCCAGCCTGCCGCTATGCTCTTTGCCGCCTACGGTTACCCGCGTCATTTTGCAGCAATGGCAAACCTTGCTGCCGCCCCATGGCGTGGCCGTACAATTCAGCTATCACCTGCGCGAACCCAAATGGCGCGAGCATCTCGACGCGCAGCGCACTCACTCGAAAATCGTCTGGGCCAACCTGCCTCCCGCCAACATCAGCACCTTTTCATTCAAGGGCTCCAGCCTGAACACCCCCGCCTCATGATCTCCCACAGCCGAACCCTCGCCCCAGCCGCCAACGGCGTCGTCCTGGACGTCGCCCTGGAGGAATTGCGCTTCACCGCTTATGTCGTCGTCAGCGTCCCCGACGTCGAACTGGTTGCCGACTTCGTGCCGGGCGAACAATTCGACGCCGGCGGCGACCTGCACGTCACGGCCATCGCCGATGAATCCGAGGCGGCCAGCCAGGTCGAAGAACTGGCCTTCAACATGAACCCGGGCGATGCCGCCGTCTTCCTGTGCGCCAACGAGGCTGCCTACGACGCGGCCATCCAGGAACTGGACTCGGAGTAAGGCATCGTTTATTTGATTCAACCGTTGAGGATTTGCTATTCTTTCAGTCTTCGCGTGTTACGGTTGAATGACAATGTCGGGTTCTGGCAATATTTTCATGGTGGTCGCCCCCAGCGGGGCCGGCAAGTCTAGCCTGGTCAACGCGCTGCTCTCCGAAGACCCCGATGTCCTGCTTTCCATTTCGTGCACCACCCGCCAGCCCAGGCCCGGCGAACAGGATGCCAAGCATTATCGTTTCATCGGCAAGGACGAATTCCTGGCCATGCGCGACAACAACGCCCTGCTCGAGTGGGCCGAAGTGCACGGCAATTTCTACGGCACGCCGCGCGCGTACATCGAGAATGCCATCGCCGATGGGCGCGACGTACTGCTCGAAATCGACTGGCAGGGCGCGCGCCAGATCAAGCACCATTTTCCCGAAGCCGTGGGCATTTTCATTCTGCCGCCTTCCATCGAAGCCCTTGAAACCAGGCTCAAAAAACGCGGCCAGGACGAGCCGCAGGTCATTTCCAAGCGCTTGCTGGCCGCCGGGGGCGAAATGTCGCACGCGTCGGAGTGCCAATATGTTATTATTAATCAAGAATTTAGCGTCGCACTAACGCAGCTTCGGCAAATCGTGGCCGCCACACGGCTGCGCTACGCCACCCAGGCGGCCCGCAACGCCGAGCTTTTTTCCAATCTGGGCATCAGCAAAACCATTGCCTGACGCTCCTTCGTTTTCTTTTTCGCACACAGGACACACCCGTATGGCCCGCATCACCGTCGAAGATTGCCTCGAAAAAATCCCCAATCGTTTCAACCTGACTCTGGCAGCCACCTATCGCGCGCGCGAGCTGGCCCAAGGCCACGAAGCCCGCATCGCCAGCGACGACAAACCTACCGTCACGGCCCTGCGCGAAATCGCGGAAGGCGTTACCGGCCTGGAAATGCTGCGCAAAGTCCCCTCCTGATCAGCGGCGGCCCTATGGCGTTTTCCAGTCTACGCGGTGCATCGTCAGGACTGCTGGCCGTACTCAAAAAAGGGCCCCGCCTGCGCAGGCGCCAGACAAAACGCCCGGCGCCGCTCTCGCCCGCCGCCGACACGCCCCCGAACACCATCGCATCGCTGGCGCCGCTGACCAAAATCATCAGCCAGTATCTCGACGCCAAAGACGTCGAGCGCGTCAAGGAAGCCTACCGTTTCGCCGACCAGGCCCATCTGGGCCAGTTCCGGGCCAGCGGCGAACCCTATATCTCCCATCCTATAGCCGTTACCGAAATCTGCGCCGGCTGGAAGCTCGACGCCGACTCGCTCATGGCCGCGCTGCTGCACGACGTCATCGAAGACCAGGGCATTCCCAAGCAGGAGCTGGCGGAAAAATTCAGCGCCGACGTTGCCGAAATCGTCGACGGGCTGTCCAAGTTGGACCGCCTGGAATTCGCCACCAAGGCCGAGCAGCAGGCCGAAAGCTTCCGCAAGATGCTGCTTGCCATGGCGCGCGATGTTCGGGTCATTCTCATCAAGCTGGCCGACCGCCTCCACAATATGCGCACCCTGGGCGCCGTGGGGCCCGACAAACGCCGGCGCATCGCCCGCGAGACTCTGGAAATCTACACGCCGATCGCCCATCGCCTGGGCCTCAATGCCCTGTTCCGCGAGCTGCAGGATCTGTGTTTCCAGGCGATCTATCCAA
>JBEBXF010000177.1:0-6928 GCA_040391725.1 Eoetvoesiella caeni
GCGACCCCTTGCACCCCATGCAAGTGCGCTACCAGGCTGCGCTACGCCCCGAAAACCAGAGATACCCCTGGCTTGCCGAACTTCAGGGTTGGGGTAGAGGCCTTGTCGGCCGCTTTGAAAAAACACCTGGTTTTGCCAGGTGTTTAACGATACCCGTGATTCGGTAAAGAACGAGATTCTAGCATAAATTTTTATTCCGGTGCGAGGGGCGGGCGCAAAAATTCAACGGCCGCCAGGCAGCCCCGAAGGTTTCTGCCGCCCGCACTCCTAGCCGACCTGGATTTCGGTTTCCGCATAGCGAATGCGGCTGCGCGTTTGCGTGGCCAGGCTGTAGATCAGCGTCAGCGGGCCGAGCCGGCCTGCGAACATGAGGATCAGCAGCAGTATCCGGCTCGGCATGGAAAGCGTGGTGATCAGTTCCGTGGAGGTGCCGGTGGTGCTGATCGCCGTGACCACTTCGAACACGATGTCGATGAATGGAGCCTGCTCGAAAATGCTCATCAACAGAATCGAGGCGAAAGTCAGGCCCAGGGTTATCAGCAGCAGCGCCAGGGACTTCTGCACGGTATCGGAAGACACTGAACGGTTCATCAGCACGACTTCCTGGCGCTGAAAAATATAAGAGCGCGCGGCGGCAAGCAAGACGATGAACGTGCCGATCTTGATTCCGCTGGCCGTGCTGAGCGAACCGCCGCCGATGAACATGAGCATGATCAACACCAGCTTGCTGCTGTCGCTGAGCAGGTCGACGTCGATGCTGCTGAAGCCGGCCGTCCGTGCGGCAACGCTTTGCAGCCATGCTGCCAGGGCCTGGGACGACAAGGGCAGAGTGCCCAGGGTGCCCTCGTTGCTGAACTCGAGGGCCCAGATCAGGATGAAGCCCGCCAGGTTCAGGGCCAGGGTGCCCCATATTATCAACTTGGTGTAGGGGCTGAGTTTGGACCAGCGCCGTGCGCCGCTGGCATCGCTCAGCACGGTGAAGCCGATGCCGCCCAGAATGATGAGCAGCGTAGTGGTCAGTATGGTGACGGGATCGCTGATATACAGCGACATCTGCGTGGCCTGTAGCGAGAACCCCGAATTGTTGAACGCCATGACGGTGTGGAACAGCGCACGGAACAAGGCCGTGGTGAACGAGGACTCCGGCCACCAGCGCAGCAGGAAGACAGCCGCTCCCGCCAGCTCGATGAGGGCCGTGATCTTGAACACGGCAAACGCCGTTTTGTGGATCTTGGCCACGCTGGTCTGGTTGAAGGCTTCCAGCGCCAGAGCCTGCTGCTTCAGGCTGATTTTCTTGCCCATGGTCAGGGCGGCCAGAATGGCGAAAGTCACGAATCCCAATCCTCCTGTCTGCACCAGCAGGGCGAGGACGATCTTGCCGAACAACGTGAATGTGGGGCCGATATCCACCAAGCTCAATCCGGTGACCGTTACCGCGGACGTGGCGGTGAAAAGGGCGTCGAAAACGCTTATGGGCCGATGGGTGGCCACGGGCAGCGACAGCAATACGGTGCCCAGCGCAATGAGCGCCAGAAAGCCGGCCGTCAGAACCAGCGGGGGGCTGGCGTTGAATCGGCCCGTTTTCCGGAAACGTTTGTAGGACCGGTAGGGGCGGCTGGGATCCCAGTGACGCATGTATAGCAGGCCCTAGGCCAGCCTGGGCGCAAGAGCCTTCAGCGCGGCAAGCTGGCCCAGCAGCACCACGACGTCCTTGGTGTTCAGCGCGAATTCCGGGCCGGGGTGAACCGTGATCTCGGACTTGCGTTTGACCAGCAGGATGTGCACCGTGTTCGCCGAGCTTTGCAGGAAGCTGCCGACGGAGACTTCGTGCAGTTGCTCACCCACGTCGATTTCGACGATGAACTCGCCATTGCCCATGGAAATGTAATCGTTGACCATGGGATAGCTGAGCAATTGCGCGACCCGGATGCCCATTTCTTCCTCGGGGTGAACGATGCGGGTAACGCCCAGTTTGCTCAGGATGAGATGCTGCGAGTGCGATGTGGCCTTGACCCAGATGTTCTGGACGCCGAGCCCCTTCAGGTGAACCACGCACAGCAGGCTGGCCTGCAGATCCGACCCAATGGCGACCAGCACGACATCGTAATTGCCCAGATCCAGTTCTTCCAGGGCGTGTTTATCGGTGACGTCGGCAATGACCGCGTGGGTCAGCTCGTCGACGTATTTGTCGACGGTCTTGCCGTCGGTATCGACGCCAAGCACGGAATGCCCCAGTTTCATGAGCTCGATCGAAGCGGCCGAGCCGAACCGTCCTAGACCGATAACGGCGAATTGTCCCATGGGGCTTCCTTGTTCCCTGTCGTTTGTTGTTCTGATATATGTTTTTTAGCATGAAGGCCGTGCATGAAACTATACCGCGAGCCTTGCCTCGTCGTGTAATCCAGACGGATCGGCAAATAATTCCCAGAATTGTGCATATATCCGGCGCAGATGTGTTAATTTTAGAAATACTAGGGTAAACCTTAATATAGAGGTGGCTTTTTCACATGGTGAATTTGTTTGAACCGGTCAAGTTGGGCGCGGTACAGCTGAAAAATCGTATTGTCATGGCCCCGCTGACACGCACCCGGGCGTATCCGGGGCGCATTCCCAATGAGTTGATGCGCAATTATTATTGCCAGCGCGCCGACGCCGGACTCATTATTTCAGAAGCGACATCCATCTCTCCGCAAGGCGTAGGCTATCCCAACACGCCCGGAATCTGGTGTAAGGCCCAGATCGAAGGCTGGAAGAAAATCACGGACACGGTTCACGCCAAAGGCGGCAAAATATTCCTGCAGCTATGGCATGTCGGCCGCGTTTCCGACCCCGAATACCTGAATGGCGGCATGCCCGTCGCGCCCAGCGCCATCCCTTGCGGCGGGCATGTCAGCTTGATCCGGCCGGTGCGCAATTTCGTCACGCCGCGTGCCTTGCACACCGAGGAAATCCCCGGCATTGTGGCCGATTACGCTCAGGCGGCGCGCAACGCCCAGGAAGCGGGCTTCGATGGTGTCGAGGTGCACGGCGCCAATGGATATTTGCTGGATCAATTCCTGCACGACGGCTCGAATAAACGCAACGACAAGTACGGCGGCTCGGTCGAAAACCGGGCGCGCCTTTTGCTGGAAGTCGTCGATGCCTGCATTGGCATCTGGTGCGCCCATCGTGTGGGCGTGCATTTGTCGCCGCGCGGCGGGACGCATTCCATGTCTGATTCGAATCCGGCGCTTATTTTCAATTACGTGGCCGAGCAACTGGGCCAGCGCAAGATCGCTTTCATCTTCACGCGCGAATCCCTTGGCGAAGACAGTCAGATGGCGGAACTGAAAAAGCGCTTTGGCGGCCCGCTCATTGCCAACGAAGGCTATGATTTGGCCGGTGCGGAGCGTATATTAAGCCAGGGGCACGCCGATGCGGTGGCATTCGGCAGGGCGTTCATCGCCAATCCCGATCTCGTAACGCGCCTGCGTAAAGGCGCGGCCCTGAACGAACCCGATTCCAGCACCTTCTACGGAGATGGGGCCAAGGGCTACACCGACTACCCAACGCTGGCGGCAGGCCAGCCCGAGGTAACCACGTAACCGACGCTTTGGCAAAAGGGGGCCGGCCAATGAGAAGTCCGCACGTAAACTGGCGAAATCTGGCTGCAATAGGCGGTTTGTCAGTGCTTTTGGCCGGCTGCGCGCTGGGCATCCAGCCTGGCGATAAATCGCCCAGTGTTTCCTATACTGTGCCGCGCAATTATCAAACCGTTTATCTGCGGGCTCAGAACCAGGCGGCGGAATGCCTGCGCGGGAAAAGCAAATACGACGTGGTGGGCAAGGTCGACCCGGCCATGCAAAGCGGCACGGTCGAAGTCCGCGAACCCTTGAGCGGGGCTGTCGTGGCCCGCACGACGCTCAAGGCTGTGGATGCCCAGCATACCAAGGTCACGCATACGGTATGGGGGCGCGAGCTCTGGGATGCAAGGGCCTTGGACGCCATGCGCGAGTCCGTGCTGATGGACAGCTCGGTCTGCATTGCCTATAAATAAAATCGCCGATACGGATAATTGGTTGTGCGCCGCTGGAGCGGGGCTCAATCGGCTTTGGGGTGCCTGGGCCTGACTATCTTGAAGGTGGCGACGGCGGTGGCAAGCAGCTTGCCATGCTCGTCCAGGGCGCGGCCTTCGCAAAAGGCCAGGCTGCGGCCCATGCGCAGGCATTTCGTTTCGAAGATCACGGTTCCGTTCGCCGGCGCGATAAAGTGGGTCGTCATGTCGATGGTCGCCATGCCGGCCGATGGGTCGTGGGCCCGGGCCGCGGCGCTGAGCGTGAAGTCCAGCGCGCTCATGAGCGTTCCGCCATGGATTTCGCCCCGGCTATTGCTGATTTCCTTGCGGTAAGGCAGGCGCGTGCGGGTAAGCTCGGGCGAGAACTGCTCGGGAACCAGCCCGATATAGCTCATGAACGGAATCTCTATGCCGAAATATCCGTTGGCGATATCGGGAGAGGGCGGCGGCGTATTGTCGGGCATGGGCATTGTGGATGGCGATGAACCGTTTCCGGGAGGTCTGCGTGCCTGGCAGGGCGGGCAGGCCGTCCGGATCGAAGAGCGAGCGGGGTTGTTCTGGAGCGTATTAAATCAGCCGGGCCTTGACCTGGGCCGATACGGCCGCCATATCGGCGCGGCCGGCCAGGGCGGCCTTGAGCAGGGCCATGACCTTGCCCATGGCCGGCGCCCCGGTTACGCCCTGCGCCGTGACCTCGGCGATGGCCGCCTGGATGGCGGCGTCGATTTCCTCGGCGTCGGCCTGCTGGGGCAGGAACTCTTGCAGAACCAGCAGTTCGTTCTGTTCCTGCTGAGCGGTTTCAGCCCGGCCTGCCTGTTCGAAGGCGGCGATCGATTCGCGGCGCTGCTTGACCTGTTTTTCGATGATGGCGACGATTTCGGCATCGTCCAGGTCGCGGCGTTCGTCGACTTCTTTTTGCTTGATGGCGGCTTGGAGAAAGCGCAATGTGCCCAGCCGGGCGCTGTCCTTGGCCCGCATGGCGGTTTTGACGGCGTCGGTTAGCCGGGGCTTGAGCAAGTTGCTCATGATGAGTTCCTGAGGTGATGGATGGCGCGGCAAACCGCCGCGCGGGAAAGATCGCGCTATTTTAACGCAGCCGCTCGCCGGCCTCGAGGGCCTTGGGGCTGGCGGATGGGAGGAAAGATGCAAAGGGAGATGGCAGGCGCTGGATGTGTGGCCTTGCCGTTGGGCTCAATGGAAATCGCGGCTGCGGGTTGATAGATCTTCCAGCATGGGGCTCAGGTCGACCAGGCGGCTTGCCACCAGGTGGCAGACGTTGTTCTGGCGCTGCCAAACCCCGTACACGCCCAAAAGCCGGCTCTGCCGCAATTCCTGGCGCTGGCGTTCGGCAAGCTCGGGACGGACGATGACATTGATCAGGCCGGTTTCGTCTTCGAGGCTGACGAACACAATGCCTTTTGCCGTTTGCGGGCGCTGGCGCGTGGTCACGATGCCGCAAGCCCTGGCCAGGCGCAGGTGCGGATAATCGCTGTACAGGACGCCGGCGCAGACGAAGCGGCGCGCTTGCAGCGCTGTTCGCAGCAGCGCCAGCGGGTGCCGCCGCAGCGACAGGCCCATGGCCTGGTAGTCCGCCCTGATGTGTTCTTGTTCCGAAGGGGCTTGCAGCCTGGGCTGGACGGCGTCGGCAATGGCGGCCTCGCGCAGCAGCCCCTTGAGCGGCATATTGGCGGCCTGCCAAAGAGCCTGGCGGCGGTGGCCGCTTAACGCGTGCAAAGCATTGGCGCTGGCCAGCGCATCCATGTCGTGCCGGCTCAGCGAGGCACGCAAGGCCAGGTCGTGCGTGCCGGCGAATGGCTGGACGCGGCGTGCGGCTTCGATGCGCAACGCGGCTTCCTGCGACAGGCCGCCTATAAGCTGCAGGCCCAGGCGCACGGCCGGATGAGCGGAGCTTGTGAAGGAACCATTCTGCTCATGAGCAATTTCGGTCTGGGTTTCAGGCAGAGGTTCGAGGGATGTCTCCCAGCCGCTGATCGTAATGTCGGCGGGCAGGACAATGACGCCGTGGCGGCGCGCGTCCTGCACCAATTGACTGGCAGCGTAAAACCCCATGGGCTGGGAATTGAGCAGGGCGGCCAGGAAGGCCTGCGGCTCGTGGCGCTTGAACCAGGCGCTGAAATAGGCCAGTTGGGCAAAGCTGGCCGAGTGGCTTTCCGGAAAGCCGTATTCGCCAAAGCCTTCCAGTTGCCGGTAGATGGCCTGGATGAAGTCGTCGGGGTAGTTGCCGGCCTGCATGCCGGCGATGAGCTTGGGGCGCAGGGTGTCGACGGTGCCCTTGCGTTTCCAGGCCGCCATGGAGCGGCGCAGCTCGTCGGCTTCGCCGGGGCTGAATCCCGCGGCGATGATGGCGATCTGCATGACCTGTTCCTGGAAGATGGGAATTCCCAAGGTTCTTTTCAGAACCTGCTCGATCTCTGCCGACGGATAGTCCACCGGCTCCAGCTTCTGGCGGCGGCGCAGATAGGGGTGCACCATGTCGCCGTGGATGGGGCCCGGCCTGACGATGGCGATCTGGATGACCAGATCGTAGAAGGATTGCGGCTGCAAGCGCGGCAGCATGCTCATTTGCGCGCGTGATTCGATCTGGAATACGCCCATGGTGTCGGCCTGGCGGATCATCTCGAACGTGGCCTCATCGTTTTCGGGGATGTCCTGCAAGGCAAAGGGGTGCATCCGGCGCATGCCGGCCATGTCCAGCATGCGGTGCAGGGCCGAAAGCATGCCCAGGGCCAGCACGTCGACCTTCATCAGGCCCATGGCGTCCAGGTCGTCCTTGTCCCATTGCACCACGCTGCGCTCGGGCATGGCGGCGTTCTCGATGGGCACCAGGCGCGACAGCTTGCCGCGTGAAATCAC
>JBEBXF010000178.1:0-6910 GCA_040391725.1 Eoetvoesiella caeni
TGGAGGCCCGTGTGGGCGGCGCCGCCGTGGGCCTCGATGCGCTGGGCTCGACCGTGCGGGCGGGTGCGCGGGGCACTCAGTACGGCGCCCACCCCCCCGACACCATTGCCTTCGACCATCCCACCATCGCCCGACTGGTTCGGCACGTCGCTCGGTTGCAGCCGGCGGCTTCCGTACCTGCCTCCGCCGTGCTTGCCTCGGCCACACCGCCCGCGGGAGGGTCGGATCTGGACGATCTATTGTCCGCCATCGAGCGGGGAGACGCGTGATGGCGGGTGAGCAGGAACTGCGTGAGCGCCTGGCCAGGCTCGACGCCGATCAAACACTGAAGCTCGTCACCGGTCTTCAGGATCGCATCAATGCGCTGCGCGCCGGTTCGGCGCCTGTGCAACCACCGCCGATCGCGGTGATCGGCCTGGCTTGCCGGTTTCCCGGCGCCGCCGATGCGGCGGCATTCCGTCAACTGCTGGACGAGGGCCGCGATGCCGTGGGGGCGCCGCCGCCCGGGCGGCCGCAGGCCGCCGCACTGACCGCGGGCGGCTATATCGAGGCCATCGACCGCTTCGATGCCGCGTTCTTCGGCATACGGGCGGGCGAAGCCGCGCATATGGATCCACAACACCGCCTTGCGCTTGAAGTTGCCTGGCACGCGCTGGAAGATGCCGGCGCGGCCGACGCCGGGCGCAGGCCCTCTGCCACCGGCGTGTTCATCGGCATCAGCACGCACGATTACGAAGCGCGCTTTCATGCCGCCGGCCAGGGCTTCACGCCCCAGGCCGCCACCGGCAACGCCGCCAGCGCCGCGGCGGGGCGGCTTGCCCATCTTCTGGACGTGACGGGGCCGGCCCTGGCCCTGGATACCGCCTGCTCATCCTCGCTGGTGGCGGTGCATGCCGCTTGCCGCAGCCTGCGCTCGGGCGAATGCGACATGGCGATCGTGGGCGGCGTCAATGTGCTGGTTACCGACAGCCTGACGCGCGGCTTCGCCGATGCGGGCATGCTCAGCCCCAACCATGCCTGCCGAACCTTCGATGCCGCCGCCGACGGCTATGTCCGCGGCGAAGGCGCCGGTTTCGTCATCCTGAAGCGGCTTGCCGATGCGCGCCGCGACGGCGACCGCATACGCGCCGTGGTGCGCGGCAGCGCCGTCAACCACGACGGCCGGGCCAGTTCCCTGACCGCGCCCAACGGCACGGCGCAAACCGCGCTGATCCGATCGGCGCTGGCGGATGCGGGGCTGCGCCCCGCCGATATCCAGGCAGTGGAATGCCATGGCACGGGCACGCCGTTGGGCGATCCCATCGAAGTGCAGGCGCTGGCCGAAGCCTATGCGCCGGGCCGCGATGCGCCGTTGTTGCTGGGCTCGGTCAAGACCAATATCGGCCATCTCGAGGCGGCCGCCGGCATCGCCGGCTTCATCAAGACCGTGCTGGCGCTCGAATCCGCCAGCCTGCCGACCACATTGCATCAGGTCAGGCCCAATCCCCGCATTGCCTGGGAAAAGCTGCCGCTGCAGGTGGTCGATCGCCCCACGCCTTGGCCGCAGGGAGGCCCGCGCCGCGCGGGCGTCAGCAGCTTCGGCTTCAGCGGCACCAATGCGCATGTGATTCTCGAAGCGGCCGAGCCCCGTCCGGCAGCCGAGGCGGCGGCGTGGCCGCTGGTATTGCCTTTGTCGGCGCCCGATGCATCAGGCTTGAGCCGGCTGGCCGGCGTGTTGGCGTCGTGGCTGGAAAACATCGATTGCGATCCTGCGCAGGCCGCGGCCAGCGTGGCGCTGAGCTGCTCCGGTTTTGCCGAGCGGGCGGCGGTGGCGGGCGCGGACGCGGCCGGACTGGCGGCGGGCCTGCGCGAATTGGCCGACGGCTGCGCGCCGACGGTCGGCGCCCGCGGCACGGCGCCGGCTGCGGCGCCCAAGGTCGCTTTCCTGTTCACCGGCCAAGGCAGCCAATGGCCGGGCATGGGCAAGGATCTGTACGACGGCGATTCCTTGTTCCGCAAAATTGTGGATGATTGCTGCCGGGTGGTCGATCCGCTCATCGGCGATTCGTTGGCGGCCATCATGTTCGACGAACAACGAGCCGACGAGTTGGCGGACACAAGGCTGGCGCAGCCCGCGCTGTTCGTGCTGGGCTATGCCTTGGCCGAACGGCTGGCGGCCTGGGGCGTCGAGGCCGACGCGGCCATCGGCCACAGCCTTGGCGAATGGATCGCCGCCTGCCGGGCCGGCGTATTTACGCTGGACGACGCGTTGCGGCTGGTGGTTGCGCGGGGACGCTTCATGGCCTCGGTGCCGGCGGACGGCGCCATGGCTGCCGTCTTCGGCGGGCCGCAGGCGCTGTCAGCCCTGCCGGCCGAGGTGCGCGAGGCGGTGGACGCCGCAGCCTTCAATGCTCCCGATGAGTGTGTGATTTCGGGCCCTGAAGCCGCAGTAGCGGCGGCCTGCGAAGCGCTGGACGGCCTGGGCGTCGGCACCCAGCGGCTGCGCACGTCGCATGGCTTTCACTCGCGCTTGATGGAACCCGCGCTCGACGCGTTCGCGGCCGAGTTGGCCGGCGTGCCCCTGTCCGTGCCAAGCGGGAAGCTGGTCTCCAATCTGACGGGCGCCACCGATGCGCCTTTCGACACGGCGGCCTATTGGGTGCGCCACATCCGCGAGCCGGTGCGTTTTGCCGACGGCATGGCGGCGCTGGCCGCCACGGGCGCCAGCGTGCTGATCGAGATCGGCGCTTCGCCGGCCTTGAGTGGCTGCGCCAGCCGTTGCCCGGGCTTCGTGGGCGGCCCGCCCATCATTGCTTCCACGCTGCGCCGTAATCAGCCGGCGCGGCGCACCCTGGGGGCGCTGCTGGCGCAGTTGTTCGCGGCAGGCGTGCCCGTGCGCTGGAAGGCGGTCTTCGATTCCTCCTTGCGCATCGACGCGCCAGGCTATCCTTTCGCTGCGGAACGGCATTGGCTGGAGCCGGCTCCGGGTTCCGATGCGCCTGCGGCGCTTGTGGCGGCTCAATCGGCGGCAAGTGATGCCGGCCCGGCCGCCGCGCAGGCCCCAGTCGATCGCCATCGGGACAGCGTGGCGTTGCTGGCTCGTTCCCTGCAGCTTTCCCTCGAGGATGCGCAGTCGGATCAGGGCTTCTTGTCCCTGGGCGTGGACTCCCTTGCCTTGGCCGAGGCGGTGGCCGCGCTGGAGCGGCGATGGTCCATGGCGATTCCACGGCGCGAACTGTTTGAAACGCTGGCGACGCCGGCCCGGCTGATCGCTCATGTCGTGGCCGCGGGGCAGGGCGCATCGGCGTCTTCCGCCTATGCAACGGCCGAAACCATTAGCTCCGCCGCTGCCGACACCGGTGTCGGCGGCAGTGTGCCTGCCGTCAGCCAGGCCGTCTCCGCGCCGCCGGCTGCGGCGTCCTCGCTGCCTGTGGTTGCACCGTTTTCCGCCGAAGCAGCGGCGGGCGTGGCGGCGTTTGCCGGCGCCTACGTGCGGCGCAGCGCGGCATCGCGGGAAGAGCGCCGGCGTTTCGGCCGCTTTCTCGCCGACAGCCGGGCGGTGGCCGGTTTCCGGCCGGAAACCAAATCCATGCTGTATCCCATCGTGGGCGCGCGGGCCGAAGGTGCACACCTCATCGATGTGGACGGCAACCGCTATGTCGACATAGCCATGGGGTTCGGCGTGCAATTGTTCGGCCACAGTCCCGCTTTCCTGCGCGAGGCGCTTGGCCGGCATCTGACCGAACGCGGCCTGTTTCTCGGCCCGCAGGCGCATCTGGCGGGCGAGGTGGCGCAGCGGATCTGCCGGCTTACCGGCAATAACCGCGCGGCGTTTTGCAATAGCGGCACCGAAGCGGTGATGACGGCGCTGCGCCTGGCGCGCCATGCCACCGGGCGCCGCCGCATCGCCATGTTCCAGGGTTCGTATCATGGCCATTTCGACGGCACGCTGGCCCAGGCGGGAACGGGCGGCATGACCGTGCCGTTGGCCGGCGGCACGCCGCCGGGGATGGTGGACGATATTTTGCTGCTCGATTACGGCGACGAAGAAGGCAGCCTGGAAATCCTGGCGCGCGAAGGCGCCACGCTTGCGGCGGTGCTGGTCGAGCCGGTGCAGGGGCGCCGTCCCGACCGCCAGCCCAGGGCTTTCCTACAGCGATTGCGAACCCTGACGCGCGACGCCGGAGCCGCGCTCGTGTTCGACGAAGTCCTGCTGGGTTTTCGCGTGGCGCTGGGCGGAGCCCAGGCGTGGGCGGATGTGCGCGCCGACCTGGTCACCTACGGCAAGATCATCGGCGGCGGGCTGCCGATAGGCGTGGTGGCCGGCGATGCACGTTTCCTCGATGCGCTGGATGGCGGCGCCTGGCCGCTGGACGGCCCGGGTGCGCCCAGCGCGGAACGTACTTTTTTTGCCGGCACCTTTAACAAGAACCCGTTGGCCATGGCCTCCGCGCAGGCGGTGCTTGCCCATCTGGAGAGCGAGGGCCCAGGCTTGCAGGAGTCGCTCAATCTGCGCACCGGGGCATTCGCCGCGCGCTTGAACGAAATGCTGGTCGCCGAGGAGGCCGGCATTTCTGTGCATTGCTTTGCCTCGCTGTTCCGTTTCGTGGGCGCAAGCGATCTGTTCTACAACCATCTTATCCAGAACGGCGTCTACGTATGGGAAGGGCGCACGTGCTTTCTGTCGACGGCGCATGGCGATGAAGACCTCGACCGGGTGCACGATGCTGTGCGGGCCTCGGTGCGCGCCATGCGTGCAGCCAGCTTACTGCCGCCGGCGCGACGCGCACAGGCCGCGCAAACAGGGCCGGAGCGCCTGCCCACCACGCCGGGCCAGGCCGCGTTGCGCCTGCTTGCCGCATTCAGCCCCGAGACCTCGGCGGCCTACAACCAGTCGCTGGTGTTCGAGTTTGAAGGCGAGCTCGACGTGGATGCCCTGCAGGCCGCGTTGCGGACGGTGGTGGAGCGGCATGAAGCGTTGCGCACCACTTTTCCCGAAGATGGCGCGAGCCAACTGGTGCATGCCGCGCTCGCGCCGCGGATCCAGGTGATCGAAGCGCAGGCGCTTGGCCAGCGCTCCGTCCAGGCCTGGACCGGCGACGTGGCGCTGGCCCCGCTGGATCTGGAGCATGGCCCATTGACCGCGGCATGGGTCTTGCGGCCGGCCGCCGATCGAGCCCGTTTCGTGCTCGTCATGCCGCACTTGATCACCGATGGGTGGTCCATGCAGGTGATCGCGCTGGAGCTGGCAGAACTGTACAGCGCCCGGCGTGAGCAGCGCGCGCCGGCGTTGCCCGAGCCGGTTCCATACCGCCGCTACGCCGATCACAACAACGCTCGCGCCGGCCTGCCCGAAGCGGCGGCTTATTGGAAGTCGGTGTATACCACCGTTCCCGGCCCGCTCGAGTTGCCTGGCGACCGCCCGCGGCCGCCGCTGCAAGGGTATGCCGGGGCGCGGATGACGCGGATTCTGCCGGGCCGTTTGCGCAGCCTGGCCGAGGCGCGCGGCCGGCAGGCCGGCGCTTCCTTGTTCTCGCTATGCCTGGCGGCTTATGGCCGTTTGCTGGCACGCTTGTCGGGGCAGGACGACGTGGTGGTGGCGATATTCTCCGCCGGCCAGCCCGAGGTGGCGGCCAGCGCGCTGGTGGGCTATTGCGTCGGTGTGCTGCCGCTGCGCATCGCCGCCGGCCCCGCCATTGCCGACCCGCATCTGCTGGCGCAGGTGCAACGCTCGGTCGCTCAGGGAATGGCGCATCGCGACTACCCCTTTGCCAGGCTGCTCAAGGATTTGAACCTGCGGCGCGATCCGTCGCGCCCGCCGCTGGCTTCGGTTTCGTTCAACCTCGACCGCATCGATGCCCAGCCGCGCTTCGCCGGCCTGAGCACCGCCGTCGATGCCAATGTCCACGGCGCCGTGCGCTGGGATCTGAACTGGAACATGCAGGCGGATGCCGACGGTTTGCGCATCGACGTCCATTACAACCGCGACTTGTTCGATGCCGTGCGCATCGAAAGCTGGCTGGACGCTTATGCCGGCATCCTCGAGTCGTTGGTCTCGGGCGAGCCGGATGAGCGCTTGGCCGCGCCCGCTGCGCCTGCGGCCTGGGGCGGGGCTTTGGCCGGCCGTGTCGCCGAAACCGCGGTGCGTACACCGCAAGCGCCCGCCGTGCTCGATCGCGACGGCGAGGTGGATTACGCCGGCCTGGATGCGATGGCTGCCGCGCTGGCGGCCAGGTTGTCGCAAGCCGGGGTGCGCCGGGGCGATCGCGTTGCTTTCCGGCTTGCCGCCGGCCTGGGGCCGGTGGTGGCCATGCTTGCGGCAGGGCGTCTGGGCGCGGCATTCGTGCCCCTGGACGAGGCGCATCCACCCAGCCATCATGCTTATGTGTTGCAGGACAGCGGCGCCCGGGCGCTGGTGCTGCAGGCGGGGACGGTCGCGCCGCCCGTGGATATTCCCGTCGTGGCGTGGTCCCGCAACGAGCCGGCATCCGAAGCCGCCGCGGAACCCGCTGGCGTTGCGCCGCTTGATACCGCCTACGTGCTCTATACCTCGGGCTCGACCGGGCGTCCCAAAGGTGTATGCGTTTCCCATGGCGCAGTCGCCGCCTACGTCCAGGCCATGCTGGAGCGCTTGTCGCTGCCGGGGCCGGCGTCGTTCGCCATCGTGTCGTCGTTCGCCGCCGACCTGGGCTATACCTCGGTGCTGGGGGCGCTGTGGACGGGCGGCGCCCTGCATGCGGTGGATGCTGAAACCGCGCGCGATCCCGTGGCGCTGCAGCGCTGGGTGGCCGCAAGGCCCGTGGATGTGCTGAAGATCGTGCCGGCCCATCTTGCCGCGCTGCTCGATGCGCCGGGGGCGGCGGCCATGCTTCCGCGCCGCGCCCTTGTCCTGGGCGGCGACGTTCTTGCCTGGCGGCTGGTCGAACGCATC
>JBEBXF010000179.1:0-6895 GCA_040391725.1 Eoetvoesiella caeni
AACACCGGATCCAGTTCGCTGTGCAGTTGGAGCAATGGGCAGCGTAGTTCGCCCAGCGATGTAGATAGCTCGATGGCCTCCAGGAAGGCAATGGCATGGTCAACGCCCATGGTGCCGATCATTGCCTCGACTTTACTGAAGAGGCGCGGATATTTTTCTGGAAATTCAAGGGGCCTGCTTGCTCCTCCGTTGACACAGCATGCAATCAAGCGCTTGTCCGCGATGGCGGCCTGCGCCGCCAAGCATCCGCCGAAGCTGTTCCCCCAGATACCGAAGCGGCCCGATATTTTCGGGTCGTTGGACAGGACGTCGATTATTCGGGAGAAGGCCCGGTGAGCCTCGCTTGTCAGAAAGAGATGGTGGAACAGTCGGGATTCGCCTTGTCCGGGTGCGTCGACAAGAAGCACAGACATTCCTCGTTCGACGAGTGCCGTGGCGCTGACGTGATGCTCTTCGCGCCAACCATCGAAGCCACCCAGGACAATTACGAGGGGCGATATCTTGGGTGCCGCTGGACGCATTAGCCAGCCGCATATGCGCCCGTCTTCGTAACGTGTGGACCAATGTTCGATCGGTCGATCGTCCAAAGAGGCCGCCTGCGAGAACGCCGCCATCATGCGGCTGTAGATATCTTTTTTGACCTGGGTGTCGGAAGTGATTGCGTTCTGGGCGAATCGGAAGCAGGCCGAAGCCCAGCGAAAATACGAACGGGCAGTGATCCTATGACCGCCCGCAAGCGCTATGTGCGCCAATCGCAAATTTCTTTCACCCAGCCAGGAGCCGGCTTCGACCCAATCAATGCCGGCTTCCGCCATTGAGCGAAGGTTTTGTACGTCCGCATATTCCATGCCGTTGCTGAGCAGCCGGGATGGAGGCATGGCGCGTAAAAGAGCATCCAGTTCGGCCCGCTTTTCCTCGGACACGAAGCCGGGGACGAGGGGCGCCGGCACTTTTTCGGGATCGCAAGGGATCGACCAGGGAAATTCGGCCCTTGGGTTCACGGCTGTTTTCAATGGGGTAGGGCTCATAGATTGTTGGCTCAGACGGTTGCACCATCATGTCGTAGCGGGGTGGCTGCCTCATTCGGGGACGAAAGCATGTCGCCTAATTGTTCGATGGCGGAATTCAAACGCGCAGGAAGTTCGGCGGCGCAATAGATGTAGAAGTCCGGTCTGACCAGGATTGCCGATATGTTGTGCGATTCAAGATAGTCGCGGTAGTAGCCGTCGATGTCGATCGTGTCGTTTATGCTCAGATCAAGTGTTTTCGCGTCTATGTTTTGGAGGACGGTTTGCGATTCAGGACTCAGAAATGGCGTAAGGCTATGAAGACAGATTAAATGCCAGCCAGTACCCAGCAGGTCGTCGGCACGCCCTGTGCGGCGATCATGGTTGATTCTGCCTTGGGGGCCAAGTTTTCCGACAAGTTCCGACTCGAGCGGGCTTGGCTCCGGCATGAGCACTCCCGAGACGAGGTTGGGGAGAACCGGAGCCGGAGGTCTTGCGCCCGCGAGCAGCGCTTCATCGCGCTTTCGCGCGGCCGTGGGATCGGTAGTGCAGCTGATCCGGCCTACCTCCATGGAAAGGCGGATGTAGTCCGCCACATGTGGCTTTCGTTCAAGACAGTAAGTATCGAGAAGCTCTTCGGAGCATCGGCCTGAAAGAACCAACGCGATCTTCCAGGCAAGGTTCGCGGCGTCCCGGATGCCCGAACACATTCCCTGCCCCATGAACGGCGGCATCACGTGCGCGGAATCGCCAATGAACAGGACTCTCCCGACTTTCCAGTCCGCTAGCAGTTTCGACTCGAAGACGTAGGTAGTTTGACGGATAAGCGTCACGTCCTCCGGCCCGACCCAGGGTCGGACAAGCGTCCACGCCGCCTCGGATTGCTTTGCCCAGTCTTTTTCGCCGGGCTTGATCATATATGAAAAGCGCCTGTGGTTTTTGCCAAGTTGGAATAGACACATGGGTCGAGAGGGGTCGCAGATCTGGCCATTTTCGAAGGGGAGCGAGAGCGGGCGTTTTTCCTGGAAATCAACGACCAGCCAGGGCTGGCTGAACCCGAGATCATCCCAGTCCAGGCCGAGTTCCCTGCGTGTGAAACTATTGCCGCCGTCGGCGGCGACAAGATAGCGCGCCGTTACCTTCCTGGTCGTGCCGGGGTCGGAGGCATTGCGAACCGTGATCTGGACGTGATCGGAATGTTGGGCAATCTCCACCGCTTCCCATCCCATGTTTACCGAGACGGTATTCGTGGCGTTGACCACACTGTCGAGTGCGGCTTCGATATCGGGCTGAAACACGAGATAGTCCGATGGCCAGCCCGATATGCCTTCGGAATTCCATTCGAAATCGATCAACAACTGGCCGGATGCGTTGCGCCATTCGTATTTGTTGGAGCGCAGCGCATTTTTTTCGATGGCCTCTGCGCAACCCAGCGATTGGAAAGTACGCATGATTTCGTGGTCGATATGACCCGCCCGGGGCAAACCATAAAGGGTGGGAAAGCGTTCGAAAACCGCTACGCGGCATCCCCGCTGCCCGGCAAGCGCTGCAAATGTCTGGCCAACCGGACCGTACCCGATTTGCACGATGTCGAAGTCGTATGTGTGATTGAGTCTGCTCATCATTGTCTCTTTGATATGAATATCCAGGTCATTGTTTTGTTTATTTCTGATATTTTCATCATCTCTGATAAATATGTCAATAATAAATGAAGTACATTACGTCGAGAACAGGACACGTCGTTGAGAGCGGGTCCTCGACGACTGAGAAGCGACCGTCAGAGAAGAAAGGAACCGGCAATGGACTCCAATGGAGTGCACTCGAAAAAAAGCCAGAAAGTGGATTTGGAGCAGAAGGGCGGCACGACACCGGGCCGCCGGTCTGACCGTACGCGCATGCGCACAAAGATGAAGTTGGTCATGGCCGCGCAAGCCGTGATGGCGCGATCTGGCGTCGAGCGCGCCACAATCGCGGAAATAGCTGAAGAGGCGGATGTCGGTTTCGGCAGTTTCTACAATCATTTTTCGTCGAAAGAAGAAATCGCGCATGCCGTGTTCGAGTTGCAAACGGAAGATCTGGCGAAAGTGCTGGATCTGGCCCGGGAAACTACGACTGATCCCGCATTGACTGTCAGCTTCGTGCAGCGCTTGATCATTAAAAAAGCGCACCTTGATCCAGTGTGGGGTTGGTTTATCGTCCGGGCGCAAGATGTGCTTCCCCAGATGCAGAAGACATTCAAAGAGAGGGCCGCCGTCACTCTGGAAAGGGGTGCGCGGGAGGGGCGCTTCATCATTCCCGATTTGGATACGGCGATAGCCATTACGCTTGGGGGGTTGATCGCTGTTATCAGGAATATGCTCGTGGAAGATCTGTCCGATTCGGTCGGGATGCATTTTTCCGATCTGATGCTTCGGCTTTATGGCGTTCCTGCGGCAGAGGCGGCTTCGCTGTCACGCAAGCCGTTGCCGGCCAAGTTGCTCTCGGTTTTAAAGCGGCCAAATGACAGGGCATCTGCTGATCTGACTGTGCGCGGATGATGGGCTCGCGCTCAGGTGAGCCCGTGGGCAACGGATCGAAAGGCCTATTTCGGGCATGTAGTGCTGTATGGCATGTGCCAACTCGCAAGAGGCACTAAAATGGCCCATCAGCAATGTTTTTACGGTGACGAATCTTGACTTCCCCTATCGACTCGGCCAAGGCGGTTGTGCGCCCCGACTCCTACCTGACGCTGCATTACCGCATCGAGCTGGCCACCGGGCCCGCGGCCGGTTCCGTGTTCGTCAATACTTTCGACGATCGCCCCGCCACCTTGCAACTGGGCATGGGGCAATGGGCGCCGGGCATGGAAGAAGCCTTGCTTGGCCATGAGGAAGGCACGCGTTTTCGCATCGAGCTGCCGGCCGCACAGGCCTACGGCGAACGCAATCCCGAGCTCATCCAGCGCGTGGCCGACAGCATGATCCTGGCCAACACGGAGCCGGGCACGGTCTTTGAACCCGGCGATATCGTCGAGTTTTCGGCTCCCAATGGCGGACGCTATTCGGGCGTCCTGAAAGAGCAGGGCGAGGGCTGGGCGCTGTTCGATTTCAACCACCCTCTGGCGGGTGCGGACCTGTCCATCGAAGTGTCCCTGCTGGGGGTGCTGTAATGGCCCAGGTCAGAACTCGCTCCGGCGAAGCCGTCGAGGTGGTGCTGGCCCAGCCTCGCGGCTTCTGCGCCGGGGTCGATCGGGCCATCGACATCGTCGAGCGCGCGCTGGAGCTGCATGGCGCGCCCATTTATGTGCGCCACGAAATCGTTCATAACCGCTACGTGGTTCAAGACCTGAAAGCCAAGGGCGCGGTGTTCATCGCCGAGCTGGACGAGGCTCCCAAGGGAGCCATCGTGGTGTTTTCGGCGCATGGCGTGGCGCAAAGCGTTCGCGCCGAGGCCGAACGCATGGGCCTGCAGGTGTTCGACGCCACCTGCCCGCTGGTCACCAAGGTTCACATCGAAGTGGCCCGCATGCGCTCGGCGGGCCGCGAGATCATCATGATCGGCCATCGGGGGCACCCCGAGGTCGAGGGCACGCTGGGCCAGGCCAGCGATGGCATGTATTTGGTGGAGACGGTCGAAGACGTGGCGGCCCTGCAGGTCGCCGACCCCGGCAATCTGGCTTTTGTGACGCAGACCACCTTGTCGGTGGACGATGCGGCCGCGGTGGCCAACGCCTTGCGATCCAGGTTTCCCGATATTGTCGAGCCCAAGAAAAGCGATATTTGCTATGCCACCCAGAATCGCCAGGATGCGGTCAAGGCCCTGGCGCCCGAATGCGATCTGGTGCTGGTGGTGGGTAGCCCCAACAGTTCCAACTCCAATCGCCTGCGCGAAGTGGCCGAACGCAAGGGCGTGCCGGCTTATCTCATCGATGATCCGGACATGATCGATCCGGCCTGGCTGGCCGGGGCCGAGCGCATCGGGCTTACCGCCGGGGCTTCCGCGCCCGAGGTCCTGGTGCGCCAGGTCATCGAGCGTCTCAACGAGCTGGGCGCCGCCTCGGTGCGCACCTTGCCGGGCGCCGAAGAAAACGTGGCCTTCCCTTTGCCGCGAGAGCTGTCGCGCAAGCGTCCGGCTTCCTGAACTCCTTTTCGGACTTAGCATGAAAACAAGCACCAGGATTTTGACGGCCGTCGTTGTGGTGGCGGCCGGCTATACGGCGGCCTCTTGGTACGTGGGCAAAAAGGCGCAGGCTGTTATACAGCAGTGGGTCGTCCAGGCCAACGAGCGGCTGCACAATACGCTGAGTCCGGGCGCGGATGGAAACGGGGTCAAGCTCGCCATCAGCGAATACAAGCGTCATGTCTTTTCGTCCGACGTGGTCTACACCCTGCAACTGCAAAACAGCAGCGGCCAGCGTGTGGAGTATTTGCTGAGCGACCATTTGCAGCACGGCCCTTTTCCTTTGGACGCCCTGAAATCGGGCAGCGTGGCGCCGCTAATCGCATCCAGCCGCGCGCAGCTCATCCCCTCGGCCGCCACGCAAAAGTGGTTCGACAGCCTGAAAGGCCAGTCGCCGGTGACGGGGACGACCCGGATGGGGTTCATGGGCAAGGGCAGTTCGGCCTGGCGTTTCATGCCGGTTGACCTGCAGGACGGCGGCGACAGTCTCAAATTCAGCGGGGGCGAGGTCGACGCGGTGTTCAGCAATAACTTCCGGGACAGCGTTGTCAAAGGCTCTTTTGGCGGCGTGCAGTACGCCTCGGCGAACAAGGGCGAAAGCCTGGACGTGCAGGGCATAACGCTGGCCAGCACGGCAACGGCGGCAGGCAGCGGCGCCGACGAGGTGAAAACCAGCAGCCAAGCCGCCGCGGACAAATTCATTCTGCAATCGGGCGAAGGCGTTCCTGTGCAACTGGACAAGGCCGGCATCGGCCTGGATAGCGTGCAGCGCAATCAACACATGGATTTGACGCTGCAATACCGACTGGGCGCCATTCGGGTCGGCGATATGGGTTTTGGCAGTGTGGAAGCCAGTTTCAGAGGCCGCAACCTCGATCTGGACGCATTGTCGGCGTTGGCCGTCGACTACGACCGCATCCAGGCCAGGCACGGCGACGCTCCAGATGATGCGTTGGCGCTTACGCCGGATGAAGCCGCCGTGTTGCGGGACAGGCTATGGACTGTGCTGGACAGCAAGCCCGAGCTGGCCGTGGATCCGCTCGTCTGGAAGAACGACAAGGGAGAAAGCCGCTTGACGGTGTCCGTGGATTTGGCCAGGCCGGGAGATCCTTCGGCGGCGGGCGATACCGTTACCTTGCTGGCGCAGATGGTCAAGCAACTGAATCTGAACGTCGTGGTGGCCAAGCCCATGTTTGTCCAGACCTTCAGCCAGTTGCAGGGCGGTGCCAGCCAGGATGGCCGGGCAGCCATGATGGGGGCCATGCTGTTTGACGTTTATACCGGCCGTCTGGCCCGTGCGGGCCTCGTTACCGTGGATGGCGGCAATGCCGCCGCCCGGCTGCGGTATGGAGATGATAGCGTCGAGGTCAATGGCAAGAAAATGCCGGTTGCCGAGTTTGTGCAGCGCCTGCTGAGCGCGGCCATGTAGCGGGCGGCGCGGTCGGGAAGGAAGGCGGTTTCAACCGTTTTTTTGGGTTTGAGCTGAACCGCCGGCGCGCCGCAGCGTGCACGAGGGTGTTTCGCCATAGCTGCGCCGATAAGCCGCCGCAAATTGCCCCAGGTGCGAAAACCCCCAGCGCAGGGCGATGCTGGTGACGCTGTCGTCGCTGGACGACGGGGCGCTGAGGTCGGCATGAGCTTTTTCCAGGCGCAGCGTGCGCAGGTGCGCCATGGGCGTGGTGTCGCGATATTTGCGAAAGCCGGCGAACAGGCTGCGCGTGCTGACATTC
>JBEBXF010000180.1:0-6877 GCA_040391725.1 Eoetvoesiella caeni
CCGGCATCATCGAGACCAACTTCCGCGAAGAGACCGAAACCGACCTGTTCGGCGAACAGGCCGTGCTGTGCGGCGGTACCGTCGAGCTGATCAAGGCCGGCTTCCAGACGCTGGTTGAAGCCGGCTACGCGCCCGAGATGGCCTACTTCGAGTGCCTGCACGAGCTCAAGCTCATCGTCGACCTGATCTACGAAGGCGGCATCGCCAACATGAACTACTCCATTTCCAACAACGCGGAATATGGCGAGTACGTAACCGGCCCGCGCATCGTGACCAGCGAAACCAAGAAGGTCATGCGTCAGGTTCTCACCGATATCCAGACGGGCGAATACGCCAAGAGCTTCATCCTGGAAAACGCCGCCGGCGCTCCCAGCATCACTTCGCGCCGCCGCATCAACGCCGAATCGCAGATCGAGGTCGTCGGCGGCAAGCTGCGCGCCATGATGCCCTGGATCGCCGCCAACAAGCTGGTCGACCAGTCCAAGAACTGATGCCTGCGGGCCCTCGGGGCCGCTCATCCTGTTCGGCAAAAGCCCACCGCAAGGTGGGCTTTTCATTGGGCGCCCGTTTCGGGCGCTTTTTTCGCGATTCTCGGCGATCACACGCCAAAGCGGCCGCTTCATCCCTCAAGGCGAGGTCGAGCGAAACCCAGGCCATTCCGGGGCGGGCGCGACGGCAAGGGGAGGGCGGAGTGGCGCCATCCTTCATCCAGGCTTTCTTTTTCAGCGGGTTTTTATTTTCAATTGCTAACACAAATGTAAATTGTTATCATTTGCGATCATTGATTTTCAGCTTTGGGTAAGTTTTGTTGCTGTTTTGCATTGATCTACTTTGGAATATAAAAATGACGGTGAAATCTTTGGGATGGTGGGGCGGGGTGTTCTTGTCCGTGGTGGCTGCTCAGGCGGGCGCCCAATCGGCGGGAAGCGGGACGGTCGCCGCGGCAGGCGAGGGTCAGGTGCATGCGTTGGCGCCTTTGGTGGTTCAGGGCCAGAAGCTCGAAACCGAGCTGCCTGAAGGCAGCACCGTCATTACCCGCCAGCAGATGGACGATCGCGCCATCGAAAGCTGGGAAGATTTTTCCAAGCGCGGCGAGCCGGGCGTGAACGTCAATACCCAGAACAACAGCGTCAATATTCGCGGCATGGATGGTGATCGCGTGGTCACCCGGGTCGACGGCATACGTCTGCCGTGGCTGGATGACGGCTCCCGGTCGGCGGAGGGCGGGCTTGAAACGATTCCGTTCAATAGCCTCTCCGCCATCGACCTGGTGCGCGGCCCCGGCTCGGCCCAGTCCGGCTCCCTGATCGGCTACCTTGATCTGCGCACCTTGTCGCCGAACGACTTGCTGGCGCCAGGCAAGGATTTCGGAGCCTTGCTCAAAAGCGGCTACAACAGCGCCGACAACAGCTATGGGGGCGATGTCGCCCTGGCCGGCCGCTTCGGCGCAGGCACACGCTGGCTGGTGCAGGCGGGCGAGCGCAAGGGCCATGAACAAAAGAATATGGGCGAGCAGGGCGGCTACGGCCCCAACCGCGAAAAGGCCAATCCCGCCGACTATACGCAGAAGAACATGCTGGTCAAGCTCGAGCAGGATTTCGGCACCGAGCATACGCTCAGCCTGAGCGGCGAGGTCTTCCGGAAAACGACGGACATCGACAATATGCGCGAGCAGGGCACCGGCACCCGCTATTACGAAGGGCAGAACACATCGCATAACAAGAGGGATCGCGACCGGGTGGTGCTGGGCTACTCCTACCAGTCCGCGGCGAACCGGGCGGCGCTGGCGCATGGCGACCTCAAGCTTTATTGGCAGAAGCTGGAGCTGGAAGAGGGCATGGACGGCTACCGCACTCCCGGCTCGGCAGCGGGCGCCTATGGCCGACGCAACTCGATCGAAGAGTCCACGGTGGGCGTGGTCACGGAGTGGGGCGGGTATTTCGATGGCGCGGTACGCCAGCACTGGTCGATAGGCGGGGAATGGGCGGGCAACGACACCGAGCAGCTTTCCCGGGGCTACGACTCCTGCCCTGCCGCCGGATGCTCGCACCTTCGAACCAACCAGGCCGACATGCCCAAGGTCAAGGGCAATACCTGGGCGGCCTGGGTACAGGATGAGTTTTCCTGGGCGGATGGGCGATTCGCACTGACCCCGGCCCTGCGGTTCGACTCCTACCAGCAGAAGCCGCAATCGGGCGGGTGGTATGCCAAAAACCTGAATGCCGGCAAGCCGCTTGCCGAGAACAGCGACTCGAAGCTTTCGCCGTCGCTGCTGGGGCGCTACACGCCGAAAGAGGGGCTGAGCTTCTACGGCCGCTACGGCTACGGCTTCAAGGCGCCGAACACCAGCCAGCTGTATCTGAGCTTCGGCGGCAAGTCGGCGGGCGAGTACATCGTGCTGGGCAACCCCGACCTGAAACCCGAAACCAGCCATGGCTGGGAGCTGGGCGTCGACGTGGGAGACCAGGAGCGTGGCGGCCGTTTGAGCGTGTACGACACGCGCTACAAGAACTACATCGACCGCGTCATCTACGCGAAAGGCGCCGCCGGGCGTGACCCGAGCTGGGACGTGGACGGCTACAACACCGTCTATTACTATACCAACCGGGCGCGGGTGCGCATCTATGGCGCGGAACTCAGCGGGCAATGGGCGTTCAACAGCAACTGGTATACATGGGGATCCCTGGCATGGGCCAATGGCAAAGACCAGGACACCGATGCGTACCTGAATTCCGTCGCGCCGCTCAAGCTCATTCTGGCGCTGGGATACCGGGCCGACCAGTGGGGCGCGGAAAGCATCGTCACGCTGGCCAAGCGCCGCACGGAAGTCGAATATCCCGAGGCGACCTCCACGCAGAAGTACGCGGACTTCAAGGCGCCCGGCTACGGATTGCTGGATCTGACGGCATGGTGGAAGCCGCAGGCGGTAAAGGGTCTTCGCGTCCAGGCCGGCGTCTACAACGTGTTCGACCGGAAATACTGGAACGCGCTGGACGTGCCGACCCCCGGATCCAGCGGCTTCGCCAACCCCATCGACAGCTATACTCAGCCGGGCCGCAACTTCCGCGTTTCGCTGACGTATCAGTATTGATCTGACGGCACGCCTCGCGCCCTCCAGCCCCCGGGGCCCAGCCTCGGGAAAATGAGGGCGGCCGCGCTTTCATCGAGGCGGCGAAACCGGGGGATCGAGGCGGTGAAAACATGGCGTAGAGAAGAAAACCAGCGGCTATTTCGGTTATTCTTCGTCTTACGATGAATAAACCTTCCTACCCCCATCCTCTTATTGCACGCGAAGGCTGGCCTTTCCTGGCCGGCATCGTGCTGATTTCCATCCTGGTCAGTTTCTGGTCGGGGTGGGCCTCCATTCCGTTCTGGCTGCTGTCGGTGTTCGTATTGCAGTTTTTTCGCGATCCGCCGCGCACCGCGCCCGATGGCGAGTTGAACGTCCTTAGTCCCGCCGACGGCCGCATCGTCGCCGTGGAAGAGCTGCGGGACACCTATGCCGACCGCGACGCGCTCAAGATCAGCGTGTTCATGAATGTCTTCAATGTGCATTCGAACCGAGCACCCGTCAACGGCACGGTGCAGTCGGTCGAATACTTCCCCGGAAAGTTCTTCAATGCCGCGCTGGACAAGGCGTCGCTGGAAAACGAGCGCAACGCCACCGTGCTGCGTACTCCTCAGGGACATGTCGTCACGGCGGTGCAGGTGGCGGGCCTCGTGGCCAAGCGCATTCTGTGCTACACCCAGCCTGGCGAGCGCTTGTTCGCCGGGCAGCGCTACGGTTTCATCCGTTTCGGCTCGCGGGTCGACGTGTACCTGCCCCCTGGTTCGCGGCCGCGCGTGGCCATTGGCGACAAGGTCAGCGCAACCAGTACTGTATTGGCCGAACTGCCGGCGCAGGCCGCCACTCTTTGAACGGAGGTTGCATGCCCAATTTCCACATGGATGAACACAAGCGCCGGCGCAGCATCTACCTGTTGCCGAACGCCTTCACCACGGCCAATCTGTTCGCGGGCTTTTATGCCGTCGTGCAGGCCATGAACGGGCGCTTCGAGATGGCGGCCATCGCCATTTTCCTGGCCATGGTGTTCGACGGCATGGATGGGCGGGTGGCCCGCCTTACCAATACGCAATCGGCCTTCGGCGAGCAGTACGATTCGCTGTCCGACATGACTTCGTTCGGCATAGCGCCGGCGCTGGTCATGTACGAATGGTCTCTCCAGGGGCTGGGCCGCTGGGGCTGGCTGGCGGCTTTCATCTATGTGGTGGGCGCCGCGCTGCGCCTGGCGCGCTTCAATGCCAACATAGGCGTTATCGACAAGCGTTTCTTCCAGGGCCTGCCCAGTCCGGCGGCGGCGGCTCTGGTCGCGGGCTTTGTATGGCTGGCGGTCGACAACAAGTTCCAGTTGGGCGACCGCAGCATTGCCTGGATGGCGTTCGTGCTGACAGTCTACGCGGGCGTCTGTATGGTTTCGAACGCGCCGTTCTATAGCGGCAAAACGTTCGCGCTGGGCCGCAGCGTGCCGTTCTGGGTCCTGCTGGTGCTGGTGGCGGTGTTCGTATTCGTCTCCAGCGATCCACCGTTGGTGCTGTTCGGCCTGTTCGTGGTGTATGGCCTGTCGGGCTGGGTGCTGATGTTCTGGCGCTGGCGGCGCGCCCGCAAGCTTACGCAGATGCGCCAGGAAGGCTATTCTCCTGAGGCCGGCCAGGTGACGCCGTACGTGCCCCACACCCTGCAGGACGCCGACGGCGAGTCGGGCGACGACAAGAATCCGCCTGCTCGATGAAGCGTGGCGGCCGTGCCCGCCAGGGTTAAAAGAACGGGAAGCGGCGTTCTTCGTACAAGGGATCGGGGCCGGGATGAAAGCGCGTCACGTGCGAGCCGTCCACGCCGAAGTACACGTACATCAGCGAGTTCCAGACGCCGCTTTGCTTATAGCGGTAGCTCCAGACGATTTTTATTTCCCCCGGCAGGCCGACCCCGTCTTTTTCGGCGGGCGGGCCGAATTCGCACAATACCTGCTGCGGCGTCCAGGTGCCCTGGCGCAGGACTTCGAAGTGCTGGTCGGTAAGCAGGGGCACGATTTTATCGGTGCGGCCGTCGGCGCCGACATTGGTGCCCCAGGCATGCTGGCCGAACGGCTGCATGGTCCAGATCATGCGCTGGCCGCCGTTGGGCAGGGGGCAGGAATAATCGGGTTGTCCGAATTTGGCTTCGACCTGGCTGATGGGGGTTCCCGGAGGCGTCTGGGCCATGTTTGCGCAGGCGCCCAGCAGGCACAAGGCCATGCCGGCAGCGCCGACGCGCAGGCTATTGCGAAATGCCGCGGTTTTCATGATGGTCTCGCTTTGCTACGGGATGGGGCCGGGGGCGTTTGCAACAATTTTTGGCCAATCCGCTATAATGCCAAATCTTGATGCCCGTTGCGCTAAATAATGAGTTTACTACGGCAAGTTTGCGCCGGCGGGCATTGGGTAGCAACACTATTGTTTATTGTCATTCATCCCACGCCAGGGCACCTCGGCTCTGGCGCATGTTAACGAGGCTAGAATCATGTCTGTAGCTGACATCAAAAAATCCGATATCGTTGCGCAATTCCAGCGCGTCCAAGGCGATACCGGCTCCCCTGAAGTACAAGTAGCGCTGCTGACGGCGCGTATCAACGAACTGACCGATCACTTCAAAACCCACCTGAAAGATCATCACTCGCGCCGCGGCTTGCTGCGCATGGTCAGCCGTCGCCGCAAATTGCTCGATTACCTGAAGGGCCGCAATCCCGATTCGTACCGCTCCCTGATCGAAAAGCTCGGTCTGCGTAAGTGATACCCGGGGCTGGCTCCCCACTATGTGCAACCGTGGACACCGCGAGGCAAAATCGCGGCGTACACGGTTTTTTTATTGTAAGGATAGTCCGTAATGTTTAATAAAGTGACCAAATCGTTTCAGTACGGTCAGCATACGGTAGTGCTTGAAACCGGCGAGATCGCTCGCCAGGCTTCGGGCGCTGTGCTGGTGTCGATAGAAGACACCGTCATTCTGGCTACCGTCGTGGCGGCCAAAAAAGCCAAGCCTGGTCAGGATTTCTTTCCCCTGACGGTGGACTACGTCGAGAAGACCTACGCCGCGGGCCGTATCCCCGGGGGCTTCTTCAAGCGCGAAGGCAAGCCCTCCGAAAAAGAAACCCTTACCTCCCGCCTTATCGACCGTCCGTTACGGCCCCTGTTCCCCGAGGGCTTCTACAACGACGTGCAGGTCATCATCCATACCATGTCGGTGAACCCCGAGATCGATCCCGATATCGCCGCCATGATCGGCGCTTCGGCGGCACTGGCCATTTCGGGCATCCCGTTCGACGGCCCCATTGGCGCGGCGCGCGTGGGCTACGTCAACGACCAGTACGTGGTCAACCCCACAACCAGCCAATTGCAGGAATCCAAGCTGAACCTCGTGGTTGCCGGCACTGAAGCCGCCGTGCTGATGGTGGAATCCGAAGCCCAGCAGTTGTCCGAAGAAATCATGTTGGGTGGCGTGGTGTTCGGCCACGAGCAAATGCAGGCCGTCATCAACGCCATCCACGACCTGGTGGCCGAAGCCGGCAAGCCCGAATGGGACTGGCAGCCCGCTCCCAAGAACGAAGCGCTGATTACCGCTGTGAGTTCGGCGGCCCAGGAAAAGCTGCAGGCGGTTTATCAAATCCGTGAAAAACAGGCCCGTACGGCCAAGCTGCGCGAAGCTTATGCCGAAGTCAAGGAAGCGCTGCTGGCGCATGCCGAAGCCAAGGGTGAGCCCGCTCCCGATAGCGTCGAGGTCGAGAACATCCTCTTCGACATCGAAGCCAAGATCGTGCGCAGCCAGATCCTCAACGGCGAACCC
>JBEBXF010000181.1:0-6833 GCA_040391725.1 Eoetvoesiella caeni
AGCGGCAAGGCAGCGCAAATTACCATGAAGCCGATGAAGCCGGTATGCTGCAGCAGCCACAGCCCCAGCGGGCCGCCTACGGCAAACGCGCCGTACATGCCCATGCCGGCAAGCGCCATGACCAGTCCGGAGCGTGCCGGCCCCATCATGGCCATGCACCAGGCAAGCACGCCGACCAAGGTAAGGCTTTCGCCCAGCCCCAGCAGCAAGCGACCGGCAAGCAGGATGACGTACGATACCGTGCCCGTACCCAGTGATGGCAAGGACGATGCCAGGCACAACAGCGCGGCCAGTGTGTACACGGCCAGGCCCGCCAGCATGCTGGTTTTGCCGCCTCGCACGTCCGCCAGGCGTCCGGCCCAGCCGCGGCTGAGGATGGTGGAAAGAAAGGCAATGCCCACGGCCAGGCCGGAGGCGACGTTGTCCATGCCCAGGGTGCGCGAAACATACACGGCCACGGCGGGCATGGACATGGCTACGGCCAGGTAGGAAAAGAATAGCGCCAGGGTCATCCAGACCAGTCGGCGTAGGGAAGAATCCCGCAAAATGTTCGACATTGAAAGTACCGTTCCATCAAGGCGGCATCAAAACGATAGGCAAGCGAGATGGGTAGTAGTAGAGCACCAACGCACATCGCCAGCCGGCGCATGTGCCGCTGGTAATGCGTTGGTTGACGTAAACGCTTACGGCTGCCTTCGAGGAAGAAGACCTCGGTGAGAGACAACGGCAACAGCATACCGTATTCCGCCGCCGCAAGAAAGCGGCTAAGGTGACCCGCCGCCGACCAACTCGGCAAAACGCGCCATGTCGACGTTTCCGCCGCTCAGGATCACGCCGATGCGTTTTCCCTTCAGCCTGTCCTTCATCCGCCGGGCGGCGGCGAATCCCAGGCAGCCGGTCGGCTCGACAATGAGTTTCATTCGGGTGGCAATGAAGGCCATGCAGTCGATAAGTTCGGTATCCGAAGCGGTCAGGATGTCGTTGACGTCCCGCTGGATGATGGGGAACGTCAAGTTGCCCAGATACTGTGTTTGCGCGCCGTCGGCGATGGTCTTGGGCGTGTCGATATGTACGATGGCGCCTGTGCGGAACGAGCGCTGGCCGTCATTGCCCGCCTCGGGCTCGACCCCGTATAGCTGACAGTCGGGCGCCAGCGCCCGGGTGGCCAACGCGCAGCCCGAAAGCAGGCCGCCGCCGCCCAACGGCACAAAAAGGGCATCCAGGGGGCCAAGATCTTCGAAAAGCTCTTTGGCCGCCGTGCCCTGGCCGCTGAGCACGTCTGGGTGATCGTAAGGTGGGATCAGCATCAGGCCATGCTTTTCCGCCAGCTCCCGGCCGATCTGCTCGCGATCCTGCGTGTAGCGGTCGTAGACCACCACATTGCCGCCGTAGCCTTTGGTGGCAGCCACCTTGCCCGCCGGCGCATCGTGCGGCATGACAATGGTGGCGGGAATATCCAGAAGCCTGGCCGACAGCGCGACGGCCTGCGCATGGTTGCCGGAGGAAAAAGCGACGACCCCCGCCTTGCGCTGTTCGGGAGTGAGCCTCGACAAGGCATTGAAGCCCCCACGGAACTTGAACGCCCCCATCCGCTGCAGGTTCTCGCACTTGAAAAAGACGCTGGCGCCGAAATCTTCGTCGACCGTGCGCGAAATCATCACGGGAGTCTTGTGGGCGTAGCCCCGAATACGTTCAGACGCCGCCACCACATCGTCGAAAGTGGGAAGGTTGATCATTGAAATCCTTTTTCGGCCAGCTTGCCGGAATCATACAATGTCGGCGCCTACACCGGCTAAGCAGTTGCGCATCCACGCCACGGCAGTTATCGTCACATCAGCTTGATCGCATAGGAGAATCTGCCATGCAGCTTGTCGTGATCGTTTTGCTGATGGCAGTCCTGCCTGTTATTTCAATTATTCTGGACGTCACCGCCGGCTAGGCGGAACTGGTCGATGCACTGGGCACCTGGTTCGTGTTCTGGGGCATGGGGTGGCGTCTTGCTGTTGCAGCGGTGCACCAAATGCTGCGGCCGGGTTTTACCGCGAAACGAATTTTTGAAATCCATGACCCCGAGGCAAGCAAGCTTGTGCTGGAGATTGGCTTTGGCAATCTTGCGCTGGGAGTCCCGGCCATCGCCAGCCTTTATTTCCCGGCCTGGGTGCCGGCCCTGGCTCTGGCGGGCTGCATCTTCTTTGGGCTGGCGGGCATCCAGCACGTAAGGAACAAAGCCTCCATCCGCGCGGAAATCGCGGCCATGGTCTCGGACCTTGGCATCGCAGCGGTCTTGGTCATTTATCTTCTCTGGCACGGCCTATTAACCTAGAATCGGAAGAAACCCATGTCCAACTCGAACAACATCGCCGTCATCGCAAACCGTGAAGGTCTGGATTCCCAGGCTCTTTTGTCGGGCATCGTTACCGCATGGCGCAACGCGGGCATAAAAGTCGCCGGTGTTCTCGCCGAGAACAATACCGAGGAAGGCATGTGCAGCGCGGGGTTCGTGCGTGATCTTGCCTCGGGGAAGGAATTCTCCATCCGGCTCAACACGGCGCCAGCCGACAGCGACTGCCATCTCGACGCCACGGGGCTGGAAAGCGCCGCCGCCAACCTGCTTGCGCAGATAGCGCGAGCCGACGTCGTGGTCTTGAGCAAGTTCGGCAAGCTGGAAGCCGCGCAAGGGGGGCTTTGGCCGGTGTTCCAGGCGGCCATTGCGGCGGGGAAACCACTGCTGACAACCGTTTCATCCAAGCATCGCGAAGCCTGGAATGCAGTCGCTCCAAAGGCGGCCTGGCTCGAAGGCGATAAAGAATCCGTTGCTCAATGGTGGTATGCGGCTAAAGCCTAGGCCCGAGCCCCCCTATTTCCCGCCTGCTCGCTGGTCTTAGCCGGCAAGCCCGACGCCTGGCATGAAAATAAGGTCGGTCACGCCAAAATCCACGCCTTGCTGTGACAAGGCTGCCGTTATCTGACCTCGATGATGGGTTTGATGGTTGAAGAAGTGGATGATGGTCTGGGCGAAATCCACGTCCCGGGCGGCATTCTGGGAAACGCTAATGTAATGCAGCCGGTCGGGCGGAGGCGACGAGGCCAGCCCTTCCGCCCAATGCTCTATGTCGCCGTCGGTGATTTCTCGCGCCTTTTTCAGGTCTTCGAAATCGACGAACAGCTCGTCGTCAAGGTTGACCGCAGCGACGGGCACGCCGGTGAAGCGGGCCAGCCACATTTGGTCGCATAGCAGCAGGTGATTCAAGGTGCGGTGTATGGAACCGAAGAACAACCCACAATCCGCCTTGCGTTGCCCATCGTCAAGCGGCGCAACGGTAGCGTAAAGCTTGGTGTTCATCCAGCAGTTATAGCGGGCCATGGTGGCGGCATAGTTGGCTAGATCAAGTTTCATGGAATCCCTTTCATGTGAACTCGCGCCGCTACCGGCGGCGAGACCTTGCTATCTGAAATACGCATTGATGAATGACGGCAGCTATCCGGGACGATACATGGCATTGACATTTTCACCTACGTAACGGGCTCGCGGGCGCAGCATGTACCCCTGGGTTCGCTGTTCCAGCGCGTGCGCAATCCAGCCGGCGGACCGGCTGATTATCCATAGCGCGGATGCTGCGCCCGAGGGCATGCCCAGCGCCCTGGCAAATACGGCCAGCGCCACGGCAATGCCCGGCAGCACGGCGCTCTCTGTCCGAGCCTGCTCCAGAAATCGAAGCACCGTCGGCACCTTGGGAACGGCCGGCTTCAGCCTTGAAACCAGATCCAGCAGGTAGTCGGCGCGGGGATCGCCGTTTGGGTACAGGGGGTGGTTGAACCCGAACAAGGTCGTGCCGCGCTGCTTGACCAGGGCGTGCATTTGGTTCCAGTTGCGCTTTGAAAGCGAATGGAACACGTGCTCGTCGACCGCGAAGGTGGCGGCGACGGTGGCGGACCCGGCGTGCGCGCACAATGCGGCGCTGACGCAGCAATACAGGTCGCTGTGAGTGGAGGCGGCTATACGCGCGGCAAACGTGGCGCTGGCCAGTTCATGATCGGCAAGCACGATAAGCATTTCATTGATGGCGGCTACGGCTTCATCCGAGGGCCTGCATGCGGCGGCCCTGAGAACCTGGGCGGCAATGGATTCGCCGTCCCGGCGGGGAACGAAGCGGCTATGTGATGACAGATAGCCCAGGCACCCGGCCAGGGTCTGGATGATGAGGCGTTCGGGCTCTGCCCCCTCTCCGGCCAGCTCTTTGGCGCCGCGGCCCTGCATGCCCAGCGACAAAACGGCCCTGGCAACGACTTTGCTGAAATCGACGGCCTCAATGTTTTTACCGGCCGAATTCAACGTTTTCAGGGTGTCGGCTGGGGTTTCAACCTGGGGCCAGGCTTCCACCGCGGGTTGCCATAAGCCGGTAAACAGGAGGTGGGCCACGGCCTCGAATGTGGCGCCGGAGCGTGCAAGATCGATGGCCTGGCGATTGCGGTAATACGGGCCGGAGGAGTCAAGGCGGGTGATGCTTGTGCTGGCTACCGGTTCACCCCACCGAAGGGCTTTGGCGGCGGCATCGGCTTTTACGGGCTGGCCGGGGCGACGGGCCTTGAGCCTGTCGATGTCTTCTTGCAGATACATGCTGCGGCGCAGGTCGCGGTCTTTGATTCGCCGCAGCAGGCCCCGGCTTACATAGGAGTAAAGCGTTGCAGGCTTGATTTGCAGTGCCTGGATGGCTTCTTCGCGCGTTACGTAATCAGGGTTATCCATTTATATTGATTCTATTAATCGATATTGATTATCGATTTTATAGTCGATAAAGTGATTACACCTAGCGCGACTTGAATAGCTGCCTACCATGGCAACATGCAGCCGTCATTTCAGCGGCACGTCATCCCGGTTGGCCAGGGAATCCGCATATGCTGGCTCAATCGCATGGAACCACATCAACAACATTGAAGGATAGAGACATGGACTCCACTACGGAAAACACCCCCGAAAACAGCGCCCTGCCAAAACAGGCGGCAGGCCGCGGCATAACCTGGCATGTTGACGATATCGACTGGACTCCGCTGACGGGCATATTCATTCGGAAAGCGGGCTACAAGACCGTTGTGCCGGCGGAATTCACCAATAATGCATACAGCATTGAATTGACGACGGTCGGCGCGGGCGGCGCTTCGCCCACGCATGTCGAACCCTGGGCGCATGTGTTCTATGTGCTTTCGGGCAATGGCGAGGTAACCGTGGAAGACGAAACCAAGGAAGTCTGCGCGGGCTCGGTCAGCCCTATCGCGGCCGGTCAGCCGCATTCATTTCGCAATACCGGTGAGGATCCGCTGGAAATGCTGGTCATCTACCACCCGCCCCGCAAGCGCGGAAGCTGACGGCCTATGCGCGGCTTGCCGTACAGCCGCGCATATAAAGACCCCATTTTCCAGAACCACGCGGCGCATCGCGCCCGCCGCACACCGGCGGCAACCACGCAGTCAACGCACCAACACAGGCTCCGCCACATACCGGCTGGCGAACAACTTTTGCAAATTCCGAACCTTGGGAAGATCGTTGATCACAATGTACATGCTGTCCGGGTGCAGCGTGAGGTAATTCTGGTGATAACCCTCAGCGGGGTAAAAGCCCTTTAGCGGCTCTATTGTCGTGGACAGCGGCGCGGGATAGACGCCGGACTTATCCAACTGGGCGATATAGGCGGCGGCTATCTTTTGCTGTTGCGCGTTTTCGGCGAAGATCGTGGAACGGTACTGCGTGCCGGTGTCCGGCCCCTGACGGTTCAGTTGGGTGGGGTCGTGCGCAACCGAAAAGTATATCTGCAGGAGCTGGCCATAGCTGACGACGGAAGGGTCGTAGCTTATCTGGACGGATTCCGCGTGACCTGTGGCGCCGGTGCCGACCATCCCGTAATGGGCCGTAGCCGCCGCGCCACCGGCATAGCCGGACACCGCCTGCCTGACACCCCTCACATGCTGGAACACGCCCTGCACGCCCCAGAAGCAGCCGCCGGCGAATACGGCGGTTTCCGTGGTGGATGATGCGTGGGAGGGTTCGTCCAGCGCCGGTGCAGGAATGGCATAGGCCTGTTCCCGGGCATGAGCGGACTGGCCGGCCACGACGAGCAGGCCGCCGACGACAAGCGCGGCGCCCGCAAGCCAGGTGCCAAGCCGCGCGGTTCGCGGCGATGCCGCCGCGATTATTGTGGGGTTGGAACGCCGCATCTCGGTATCCTCCTTGCTGTGCTTACTTGCCGGCCTTGCTATCCATGCTCATTGAGTCCTTGCCCATGGAATCGCCCTTTTTCATGGCATCGTTCTTCATCGATTGATGCTTGTCCATTGAATTACCTTTGCTCATGGCATTGTCCATTTTCATGGAGCCTTTGCTCATTGCATCGTCCTTCTTCATGGCGCCGCTCTTGGTCATGGCCTGCCCTTTTTTCATGGCTCCGCCCTGGCTCATGGCGCCTTGCTTGCTCATGGCGTTGTTTGGCATTCCGTCGTCCGCAAACGCGGCAGCGGTGCCCATGCCCAAACACACCGACAGCAATGCTATGGAAAATTTCTTCATGGTTGATCTCCTGATCTTCGTTTTTACGCCTTATGGCCGTCATCGGGCCGTAAACACCAACACCCTCCTCGTTGAGCGTGCCAGCCTCCTCTCTGAAAGTGCCTTTCCGAATCCGGCGAGTATCAATGGCAAGCAGATGCCGTTAGAACCGTCTTCCCCGGAAAAAACCACTCATTGCAGCCATTGTCTTCCCAAAGCCTTGTCAAAGTCCTCACGTAAAATTAAAAAAATTGTGATAACTGCGGGCTGGATAATCCGCGACAATAGGGGTCAT
>JBEBXF010000182.1:0-6831 GCA_040391725.1 Eoetvoesiella caeni
GAACAGCGAATTGCCGTTCTCGGGGTTGACCTCGGTAATGCCCAGGCAATAGCACACGGCGGAATTCGCCGCCGAGCCCCGGCCCTGACACAGGATTCCCCGCTGCCGGGCGAATTGCACGATGTCGTAGACAGTGAGGAAGTACGGCTCGTAGCTCAGGCCCGCGATGATGCCCAGTTCGGATTCAAGCTGGGCCTTTACCTGGGTGGGAACGCCCCGTGGATAGCGCCTTCGGGCTCCTTCCAGGGTTTCCTGGCGCAAATAGGCCGAGGCGGTCAGGCCGGCGGGCACGATTTCGGTGGGATATTGGTAGGCGATTTCGTCCAGGTCGAAACGGCATAGCTGGCTGATGCGCAGCGTTTCCTGAAGTATGTGCGCAGGGTGGATTTGCATCAGCCGCGCCCGGCTGCGCAAATGGTGCTCGGCATTGCCGTTGAGCGCATAGCCGCATTGCTGCACGGTTTCATGGCGGCGGATGGCTGTCATGACGTCGTGCAGCGGCTGGCGCGAACGTTTGTGCATCTGCACCTGGCCGGCCGCCGCCACCGGCAGTCCTCGTGCCCGCGCCGCCTGGCTCAGCGTTGCCGCGTGCAAGGCGTCGTCGTGGCGATAGTGCTGGGCGCAACCCACCCAAAGCCGGCCTGAAAACACGGGTGTCAGCAAGTCTATCTGGCGCAGCATTTCTTCTGAGCCAAGGCCATACTCGGGAATGTAGATGACCAGGCAATCGGGCAGGCCGCTCAGGTGCCGGTACCCGGGATCCGGCTGAAGGATGTCCTGAGTGCAAAGCGAGTAGGTGTTTTTCGGATTGGCGCGGACGCGGGCCATGGTGATGAATTCGGCCAGGTTGCCGTATCCTTCGGCGTTGCGGGCCAGTGCAATGATCTGCATGGGGGCCTCGGCCCCGCAGTCCAGGAAAAAGCGGCTGCCGACAATGAGTCTGAAGTCGGGGAATCCCGCGTTGCGCAGTTTTTTCGCGGCGACATGCGCGCGCACGATGCCGGCCAAAGAACAATCGTCGGCGAGAGCCAGGGCCTGGTAGCCCAGCTCGGCCGCCCGCTGCACCAGTTCGCCGGGATGCGACGCGCCGGTCAGGAACGAAAAGTTCGATACGCAATCGAGCTCGGCATAGCCGGCCAGAACGGAGCTTGGGGCGGATGGGTTCATGAGAAGGAGATGAAAGCGCCTATCCGAACAGGCCGTGCAGAAACCAGCCCGCTTCAAGGGATTCGCGCTGGCGGTATACCCAGTAGCGCGCCGACTGGGCGCCTTCGGCAACGAAATAATCGCGGCGGTCGCCGCCGCCGTCGCTCCACCACCCGCTTTCGATGCGCTCGGGCCCTTTTACCAGCCGCAGGACCGTACCCTTGTACACAGGCCTGTTGCGAAGGGTTTCCAGGGGGTAGGGTTGAGGCAGCAGCCAGAACGGCCGGGCTTGCGGCCCCTGGGATTCGAGAGTGCTTTGCGTCGGGCCGGCCCGACGCAAGCTCGATATGGCCGTCCGCCAGGTATTGGCAAGCTCGGGGCGGTGGTCGGCCACGGGCCGGGGCTCGAGCACCTGGTCGGCTCCGAGCCTTGCGCGCAGTACGTCGAACAGGCGGGCTTCGTCTTCCTGCCATTGGGCGGGCTCGGGAAACAGGCCGGCCAGGGGCGCGGGACGCGGCTGGATGGCGGGAATCGAAAGCTCCATGGCGACGACGTGGGCGGGCAATGCGAACTGTTGCAGTTGCTCGGCCAGCACAGGCAGAAAATCGTCGGGCCGCCAGCCGGCCCGGGACAGCAGCAACAGCAGGCGGCTGGGCGGCCGCGCATGGCGGCCCTTTTCGTGATGCAGCAGAAAAACCAGGGTATCGGCGGCGCATTGCCCGGCCTCCAGCCAGGCGCAGAGCTGTTCGACCAGCTTTCGGGCAACCGCCTGAACCGCGTGCACGTGCTCGAGGTATTCCTGCAGGTCGTAGCGCTGCGAAAAAAGCTCGGGGGCCTTGAACCAGGCGCAGGGTTCGACGGTGAACCCGTAGGCGGCGTCCAGTTCGCGGATGATGTCCGGGTGGCAGCGCAGCCGCACACCGCCGCGAGGCAGGTCGCGCAAGTGCTTCAAGGTATGGCAGCCCAGGTTTTCGAGCCAGTCGAGATGGGCCTGGTCGGCGGACAGCATGCCGACTGGAAGCGGGTCGAGCCGGCGGCGCAGGGTTTCGATTTTCAGGCTGCGGCGCAGCGTGCTTTGGTTTTGGCAGGCCAGGATGCGCGCGCCCTGGGCTGTGGAAGCCAAGCTCAAGCGGGGGTGCGGCGTTTGATGCCGGCGCAGTGACGCGCGGATGAGGCGGCATAAGTTGCGCGGCCCCTTGAAGAGCTTCAGGCTGTCGGCGACTTCCAGCGACAGCGTGTGCCGCGCATGGGAGGGGCCCAGAGCAAGATTGGGCGTGTATTGCAGGAGCTCCAGGGCGATGTGTTGCAAGCGCTGTTCTTCGAGCGCCATATTGCGAACCTGCAGGGCGGCGCCGGGCGCCAAGCCCAGAACGGTGCTGCGGCGCATGCCCGGACGCAGCCCCAGCGCCTGCGCCATGGGCGTGGCGGCATGCACCCGGCCTTGCTGCAGCACCGCCGCGACGGGGGTGCTAGTGGGCCACAGCGGAAAGAGCGTGTCGAGGCTGTGGGTGGGCAGATGAATGCCGATCCAGAGAGGCATGGAACAGACTCCGTGAAATCGATGCGGCGGGGCGCAGCGCAACGAAAACCGGTTGCGCGCAAGTAGGGCCCTGGCGTTTGACGATGGAGATTTTCAGCCCTTGTTCGAAAGGCTGCAGGCCCAGGCGCAAGGGAGACGGGCTGTGCTGGCGCAAGGCCGTTGCAGGCCGCAGCAGCATGAACAAGGTGTCGCTGCGCCGCGCGGCCATGTGCAGGCGGCGCAGACCCGACGGATGCACGTTGGCCGCCCAGCAAAGCAGGGCGGCGCAAGCGTTGTGCTTGAGGATTTGCTCGCATGCCCAGAGAGAGTCGGAGGCCGTCGGGCAGCGCACCCATAGCAGTCGCTGCGGTTCCAGCCGCCAGTTGCTCCAGCACTGGGCAAGCGGCATGTAAGGAGGATGAACCAGGGCGATTCGCCGCTGCGGCTCCAACTGGGAAAAAGCGGGCCCAAGAAACTGGATTTCGCCTATGCCGGCCTGGCTGGGCGCGATTTCGATGAGGGCGCCCAGAGGCCAGCCCTGGCCGGGCAGCTCGTGGTCGAGCTGCGCGAACCCCGTTGAAACGGTGCGGCAGGAAGGCTGCGCCAGTTGCGACCCGCGCCAGAGGGCGGGATGGATGTGTTCGGGATGCGATAAGGCCATGGGCGAAGCGATGTTCAGGCGAAGCGCCGGCATGCCGTGAAGCCGGCCGGCTCAAATACGAATACTGTATTAATATACAGTATTAAAGACGGCTTGGCCAAACTGCGAAACGCGGCGTGCCGGCGTTTGCCGAAGAGCCGGCCGAATGCCTGTTTGCGGCTGGTATAGTGTGAACATATTGTCAATTTCCCTGCCGCCATGACTGCATCCACCATTCCCGGCCCCATTGTCTTCGCCCCCTCATCCGGGCAGCCCAGGCAGTTGTTCGTCCTGTTGCATGGGGGCGCCGCCAGCCCGGAACAGCTTGAAACCCTTACCCAGGCCGTCAAGCTGGCTTTTCCGCAGGCCTTGGTGGTTCTGCCCTATGGCACGGTTGCCGGCAAAGAAGGCCTTTACGACTGGTTCGAGCAGGAAGGCTTGAACGAAAGCAACTATGTCGAGCGCGTGCAAAACGCGCTGCCCGCGCTTATTGCCTATATTCAAAAAATCCAGGCCAAATACGGCCTGACGGGCGAACATACGGCGCTGGCCGGTTTTGACCAAGGGGCCACGATTGCGCTCGAGGCCAGCCTCCTGCAGCCCAATCTGGCGGGCAGGGTGCTGGCATTTTCAGGCAGCTATGCAAGGCTGCCCGGCCTGGCGCCGGCGGCCACCACGCTGCATTTGCTGCACGGAGCCGACGATCCGCTCGTGCCGGTGGCCGATATCCGCGGCATCCACAGCCATATCGCCGATTTGCAAGGAGATGCCACGCTGGACATCGCTTCCAGGGTTGGCCATGAACTGCACGATGCGCTGGTTCGCCAGGCCATTACCCGGCTGCAGACCTGCGTGCCGTTGCGCAGTTGGCAAGAAGCCCTCAGCAACCTGAAAAAAGAGGTTGGCGGTGCGGGCGGCGAAGAGCCTGATTTCGATTTTTCGCTCGGCGACGACAAGCCCGGCCCCACGCTGCATTAGGGCATCATGCCCGGCACATGGCGGGCCGGCGGCGGGCTATGAGGGCTCGATGACGAAAGGCCAGTCGTGCCGCTGGGTGGGCCGCCCGTCCGGCGCATAGCTGGTTTCGCTGAAAATGGCGCGCCCGCTGCGATGGATGGCGATGATCGTCGAACAGCGGGTGCCGTAGTCGGGGCTGATGATGAAAGGACTGCTCAACAGGCGCTCGCGTTCCAGCGAAAGGCCTGTGGCGGGCAGGTCGGCGTCGGCGGCCTGGGTACCGTCTTTCAGAATATCGAAAACCGGGGCCAGCGAATGCTGCAATGCCTCCGATGGGTAGCTGTTCAAGGCCTGGCGCAGCCGTTCGGCCTTGGGCCAGGGCGTATCCAGCAAATGATTGGAAATCACGTAGCGGCCGCCTCCCAGCTCGCGCGTTTGGCCCGGGAGAGGGCAATTGCCCAGGTAAAACGCCGACGACAGGTCGCCGACGATAAGATTGAAGCCGTTATAGGCCTGGGCCGATGCGGCCGTGCGATGGGCGTAATCCCGGGGGCTTTCCCAGCCTTCGAGGTAGCGGCTGCTCAATTCGCCCCGTGAAGGGGCCTGGGCCTTGAAAGAGGAGAGATCCCGGTAATTGGTCAGGAAGGCATAGCGCCCCTGGCGGGTGATTCCCAGCCAGGTGCCGTGGGCCACACAGTCGATGCCGGCGATGATATCGGGGCGCTGCGGCCACGGAGCGGCGAACCTGGCCTGCCTGGCGTGGAACTCATCGCGGTTGGCGGCAATGAAAAGAGGCCAGTCGGGATGGGCGTCGATGGCCAGGTAGGCAATGCACATGAAAGCCCGGCGTCAAAGCATGGCAAGCGTCGTGCTGCGTTCGACATACGCGCGCATGCGGACGGCGTCGCCGATGCGTGAATAACGGCCGGTGGAGTTGAGCAGCACCATGGCGACGTCGCGGCCATCGATGCGGGTCACCATGACCAGGCATTCTCCGGCTTCGTTGATGAAGCCGGTTTTCGAAATCTTGATGTCCCAGCCGGGATTCTTGACCAGTTGATTGCTGTTGTTATAGGTGAGCCGGCGGCCGTTGTTCAGGGTGATGTCCTCGGTGTCGTCGGTGGTGTAGCGATGGATCAGCGCCTGCTTGCTGGCGGCGCGCAGCAGCTTGACCAGGTCGCGCGCCGTGGATACGTTTTCGGAGGAAAGTCCCGTGGGTTCGATGAAGTGGGTGTGGCGCATGCCCAGCGAGCGGGCTTTGTCGTTCATGGCGCGCACGAAGGCGGGCATTCCGCCCGGGTAGTAGCGCGCCAGTGCATGCGCGGCGCGGTTTTCGGACGACATCAGGGCTAGGTGCAGCATTTCGGAGCGGCTCAAGCGCGTGCCGACCGCCAGCCTGGAACGCGAATGGCGCAGGTGATCGACGTCGTCTTCGCTGATGGTAATGGGGTCGTTCATGGACAGCCCCGATTCGGTGACGATCAGGGCGGTCATCAATTTGGAGATGGAGGCGATGGGCCGGACTTCGTCGCTGTTTTTATCGTACAGAATGGTGGAGGTTTTCAGGTCGAGAACGAACGCCGCTTCGGAGCGCAATTGGGCGGAGGCGTTGCCGAGCCCCGATTTGGGGCGGTGCATGATAATGTCGTCGAGCTGGCGCTCGCGCAGCCCGACCTGGATCTTGCTTGGCTGACCGCTGGGACGCAGGCTGCGGCGCGTGACGATTTTGCTTTTTTGAACGCTTTTCTTCGCGGTGGTTTTTTTATGCTTGGCCGTCGAGGCTTTTTTGGCGGAATGCACTGACTGTTGCGTGGACGTGCGGGCATTGGCGACCGAACACAGGCCAAAAGCAAGGATGATTAAATATGCGAATACCCAAAAAGGGGTTTTATTTTGAATAGCTTGCATAGGCCGCGTGGGTAAAGGAATATTTTTGGGGATATTTTTGGGTCAGGCAAATCATATCAGAAAATTAAAATAACACCAATATATTAGTGAGTTACATTATCTTTTTAAAGGGATTTTTAAGGCTCGGCGCAAAAAACGTTGTGTCGGCCTGGATGCAGCGGTATTTTAGTGCCTCTCATCAGCGCTTCCGCCTCAACAATCTTGCGGGATTTTCCATCCATGACCCGATTTGCGTGCTTTATCGTCCGTGCTGCCGCCGCCGTTCTGTTTTCCCTGCTTTGCCTGCTGCGTCCGGCCTTGGCCGAACCGTTCGATTCGACCCCGCGCGTGGCGGTGATCTCGGCCTTCGGGCCCGAGCTGGATCTGCTGCTTGGCAAGCTGGAGCAGCCCCGCAAATATTCCGCCAATGGCGTCGAATTTACCACCGGGGTGCTGCAAGGCAAGCCAGTGGTGCTGTTTCTTAGTGGCATAAGCATGGTCAATGTGTCGATGAACACGCAGCTGGCTCTCGATAGATTCAAGATCACCCATATCCTTTTCAGCGGCATTGCCGGCGGGGTGAATCCCTATCTGCACATCGGCGATGTCACGGTGGCCGAGCGTTGTGGTAAATACCTCGAATTGTTGATGGCCCGCGAAACCGCCCCTGGCGTGTACGGGA
>JBEBXF010000183.1:0-6747 GCA_040391725.1 Eoetvoesiella caeni
TTCTATATAAGGTATCGGAATTTCGACCATGGAGATCACTGAGTTCGACACGGGCAAAGTAGAGGCGAAAGAGCGTCTCGATTACTGGAGCACCAATGTGTTGTGCCGCATGTCGATTTCCGGAATAGGCGCGAAGTCCGGTTTCTTCGGTCGTCTGCTGCGAGCACAAGGTCACCTCGGCGAGTTCTGGGACCACACGTCGGATGCGATCCGCGTCGAACGTAGTTCGCAACGATGCACCAGTGACGGCGGCGACGAGATCTATGTCGGCCTGCTCGTCGACGGCCCGTCACGGATCAATCAGAACGGTAATGATCGCACCTTGGCGGCGGGGAATCTTTATGTCACCGATTTTGCGCGGCCGGTGCGCGCCGAATGGTCACCCCATCGCGAAATCGCCATCGTCATACCGCGCGAACGGGTCACCGCCGTTGCCGGCCGCAGGGCCATAATGCTTGGCGGCACGCGCCTCGATCAACACGGGCTGGCTGAACTGCTCGCGTCGCATATGGCCCTGACGGCAAGACGCATGCGCAGTATGTCCCTCACCGAGCGCAAAGCCGCGATCGATGCGGCGGTGGATCTGGCCTGCGCGCTGCTGCGCACTGCCGCCGACAATGCGGGGGAGTTGCTGCCCAATGACATTCTCGCTGTTGCCCGGATCATCATTGACCAGCGCCACACCGATACGGAACTGTCGCCCGCACACATTGCCGCGGCCGTGGGATGCTCGCGTTCCGAGCTCTATCGTGCCTTTGCCGGACAACCCGAATCCGTGGCTGCGTCCATCTGGGCGGCGCGGCTGGACAGGGCTCGAAGCATGCTTGCGCTAAGACCCGCTCTCGACCTCAGCATCGGACAGATATCGGCACGCTGCGGCTTCCTCGATCCCTCGACCTTCAACCGTATGTTCCGCAGCCGCTATGGCATGACACCGAGCGAGATGCGTGAGCTGGCGTCTGCCTAGCCCGCGTCGCCCAGGGCTGGCCTTGCCCGCTTTTCAACGTCCAGGCAGCATCCTCAGCAGGGTGTTGTCGCGCATCACGTAGTGGTGGCCCAGGGCGGCCGCCACATGCAGGCCTATCAGGTAGTAGCCTATGGTGCCTATTGTTTCGTGAACTTCCTTCAGCGATTTGTACAGCGCCTTGTCGGGGCCGATCAGCATCGGCAGTTGCCAGCCGAAAAAATGCACCGGACTGCCTTTTGCGCTGATGGCAACCCATCCCAGCACCGGCATGCCGAGCATGAAGGCATACAGCGCAAAATGCATGATGCCGGCCAAAAGCTTCTGCCAGCGCAGTATGGGAGGCGCAATGAGCGGGGCGGGCCCGCTTGAGAAGCGCGCGCCGATGCGCACCACGATCAGCACGAGAACGCACAGGCCAAGCCCGAAGTGCCAGTTCAGCATCGCCGCCCGCAAGGCGCTGCCCTTGGGCTGGTAGCCATGCAGATTGATCGCCACATACACCGCGACCAGAAATAGAAACATGACCCAGTGCAGGCCGATCGGCAGCGAGCCGTACCGGTTGCTTGTGTTTTTGCAGCTCATGGATGTTCCTCCAGCGTTACCGTCATTAAACCCGAAATTCACCGCTCTCAACCAACCTGTTCGTTTTCATCCTTATAGAAGATCAGAAAATCGATCAAGTCCCTGGCGAATATGGGCAGAGTGCCGGGATTTCGGGTGCATATTTGCAAATCGCGCAACGCCCAGGTATCACTCAGACGCACCAGCCGTATGGCCATGCTTTTGGCATGCCGCAAGGCGGCCGACTCGGGAAGTATACCTATACCGATACCTGACTCCGTCATGCGGCAAAGCGTCTCGAAATCGCCTACCTGGATGCGCGTCTGCAAGGTAGTGCGAAGCTCGCGGGCGGCGTGAGCAAGAAAGAAATGGATGGCGCTGCTTTCGTGCAGACCAATGAAATCGTACTCCAGCGCCTGGATGAAGCTGACCGACTCTTGCTTGGCCAAGGGGTGATCGGGCGCGGCAACCAATACCAGCCGGTCGCTTTTATACGGCCTGACATACAAGCCCTCGGTGTTTTCGCTGGCTGCCACGATGCCTATGTCACTGGTGCCCTCGCCAACCGCGCGCACGATGTCGCCGCTCAGACGCTCTCGCAACTCGATATTGACATTGGGATGTATGACGAGAAATTCCCGCAGCACCACCGGCAGGAACTCCGTCATGGCCGTGGTGTTGGCCAGGATGCGGACGTGGCCTTTGACGCCGGGCGCATATTGCTGCAAATCGCCGCGCAGGGTTTCCAGTTGGTTCAACACCAGCCGGGCGTGGCGCAAAAGCGTCTGCCCCGCCGGCCTTAGCGTAATGCCGCTGTTGTCGCGATTGATCAGCGCAACGCCGAGGGACTGCTCTAGATTCTTGATCCGGACGCTGACGGCCGGCAGCGACATGTGCGCGCGGGCGGCGGCGCGGGTCAAGCTGCTTTCTTCAGCGATATACACGAACAACTGAAGATCCGTAAGGTCGAAATGGTATGCCATGGGTCAGGAAGGCGGCTCGCGATTCTGTACGCCGGAAAGACGAACACCAGTTGAGGTTAAGCCAAGCTTAACCCTCTATTTGCGAAATATGAATTGTACATAGGCGCAAGATGCGCCATTCTTGCCAAATTGAAAATTCCAGCATCTGGAAAAAGCTCCCGGCAAAAATAGCCGACGACGCAACGGAATGAAATCGCCGGACGGAGGAAAAGCCGCCGACAACGGAAATGCCATGACAATAGACATCCAGCATCTGAAACAATGGGAAGGCAAGGTAGAGTCCTGTGCCGACCGGATCGCTCCCAACCCCATTGCGGCCCTGGCGGCCACGCTGGGCAACGAGGCCCGGATACAGGCGCCGGCCGACGAACTGCCCCCTTTATGGCACTGGCTGTACTGTCTGCCTGTCGCCCTCCGGTCGGAACTGGATTCGGACGGACACCCCGTGCGCGGCGGCTTCCTGCCGCCTGTACCCCTGCCCCGCAGAATGTGGGCCGGCGGACGCCTTACGTTTCTGCGCCCGCTGCGCGTCGGCGACGCGATCGAGCGAACCTCGCGCGTCGTCAGCGTTACTGCCAAGGAGGGCCGCTCCGGCAGCCTGGTCTTCCTGCTGGTTCGCCACGAATTCGGCAACGCCGAAGGGCCCGCCGTTGTCGAAGAGCAGGACATCGTCTACCGGGAGCGGCCCTCCGGCCTCGCCCCGGCAGCCCAGCCGACCTCCGCGTCCACGCACAGCCTATGGGAGGAACGGATACACCCGGACGAAGTGCTGTTGTTCCGCTATTCGGCGCTGACCTTCAATGGACACCGCATTCACTACAGCCGCAACTATGCGACCCAGGAGGAGGGCTACCCAGGCCTCGTGGTGCACGGGCCTCTTATCGCCACGCTGCTGCTCGACCTGCTGAGCCGCCGCATGCCGCTGGCGCGGGTCGCATCGTTCAGCTTCCGAGCCACCCACCCCCTGTTCGACACGGGCGATTTCCAGCTGTGTGGCGCCCCCTCGGAAGACGGACGCACCGTCGAATTATGGGCCCGCGACGAGAACGGCCATCTGGCCATGCAGGCGCAAGCCGTATTGGCGGCAGCAACACCGATCAATCCTTGACCTCCCGCCCGCCGGCCATGGGCGGCCACCCTCAACAACGAGAACCCCGATGCAAACCTTATCCGACAATTACCAGGACATCCGCGAAGCAGTACGCGACCTCTGTTCGAACTATCCTGACGAGTATTTCCGCGAAATCGACGAACAACGCGGCTACCCGGCGGCGTTCGTCGACGCGCTGACCAAGGCCGGCTGGCTGGCCGCCCTGATTCCGCAGGAATACGGCGGATCGGGGCTGGGCTTGACCGAAGCTTCAGTCATCATGGAGGAAATCAATCGCTCGGGCGGGAACTCGGGCGCTTGCCATGGACAGATGTACAACATGGGAACCTTGCTGCGGCACGGTTCGGAGCGGCAGAAGCAAGAGTATCTGCCTCAGATCGCCAGCGGCGGCCTACGGCTGCAAACCATGGCCGTCACCGAACCAAGCACCGGCACGGATACGACCAAGCTCAAAACCACGGCCATCAAAAAAGACGACCGCTATGTCGTGAACGGCCAGAAGGTGTGGATTTCACGCATACAGCACTCTGATCTGATGATATTGCTGGCACGCACCACACCGCTGGCCGAGGTCAGGAAAAAATCGGAAGGCATGTCGATTTTCCTAGTCGACTTGCGTACCGCGCTGGGCAAGGGCCTGACAGTGCGCCCCATCATGAACATGGTCAACCATGAAACCAACGAAGTCTTCTTCGACAATCTTGAAATACCTGCGGAAAACCTGATCGGCGAGGAAGGCCAGGGCTTCAAGTACATCCTGGACGGCCTGAACGCGGAACGTACGCTGATTGCCGCGGAATGCATCGGGGACGGCTACTGGTTCGTCGATCGCGCCGTCAACTATGCCAATGAGCGCATCGTCTTCGACCGCCCCATCGGCCAGAACCAGGGCGTGCAGTTTCCCATTGCCAAGTCCTTCGTGAACATCGAAGCCGCCAACCTCATGCGATACAAAGCCTGCGAATTGTTCGACGCCGGCCTGCCCTGCGGCGCCCAGGCCAATATGGCCAAGATGCTGGCGGCCGATGCCTCGTGGGAAGCCGCCAACGCCTGCCTGCAGTTCCATGGCGGCTTCGGCTTCGCCTGCGAATACGACATCGAGCGCAAGTTCCGCGAAACCCGCCTGTATCAGGTCGCACCTATCTCGACCAATCTCATCCTGTCGTACGTGGCCGAGCACATGCTTGGACTGCCTCGCTCATTCTAAACCCGGGAGCTCAACCAATGCGTCCTCTTGACGGAATAACCGTGGTAACGCTTGAACACGCAGTCGCCGCGCCGCTGGCAACGCGCCAGTTGGCCGATCTGGGTGCGCGGGTCATCAAGATCGAGCGTCCGGGCCAGGGCGACTTCGCGCGCGCCTATGACACTCGGGTGGACGGCATGTCCTCGTACTTCGTATGGATCAACCGTTCGAAAGAAAGCATTACCCTCGACCTGAAAAAACCCCAAGCAATCGAAGTGCTGAGAAAGCTGGTCGGCAAGGCCGACGTGCTGGTACAGAACCTTTCCCCCGGCGCTGCCGCCCGGCTGGGCCTATCCGCGCAGGCGCTGCGCCCCGAGCATCCCGGCCTGATCGTCTGCGATATATCGGGCTATGGTTCGGACGGCCCCTACAGCAATAAAAAGGCCTACGACATCCTGATCCAGGCCGAAGCCGGACTGCTGTCGGTGACGGGCTCCCCGCAAGAGCCGGCCCGCACGGGCTTTTCGGCGGCCGATGTCGCGGCCGGGTCCTATGCCTACAGCAATATCCTGGCGGCCCTGCTGCTGCGCATGCGTACGGGCCAGGGCAGCCACATCGACCTTTCCATGCTCGAGGCGCTGGGCGAGTGGATGTCCAACCCACTGTACTACTCGTACAAGGGCACCCCTCCCCCGCCTCGGGCCGCAGCCAGCCACCCCAGCATCTACCCCTACGGCCCCTTCCACACCGGCGACGGAAAAACGGTAATCCTGGGCGTGCAGAACGAGCGCGAATGGGTGCTGTTCTGCTCTGACGTGCTGCAGCAGCCGCAACTGGCGCAGGACCCCCGGTTTGCCTCGAATGTCGAACGCAATGCGCACCGCGACGCCCTGCGCGAGATCATCGAGGACGCCTTCGCCTCCCTGACGGCCGCGCAGGTCATAGAACGCTTGGACCGCGCCAAGATTGGCAACGCCCGCATGAACACCATGAACGAAGTCTGGGAACACCCGCAGCTCAAGGCGCGCGACCGCTGGACGGAAGTCGGTTCCCCCATCGGCGCCATCCCCGCGCTGAAGCCGCCGGGAGTGAACGACGGCTTCGACTACCGCATCGACGCCATCCCCGCGCTTGGGCAACACACCCAGGCCATCCTGCAGGAGCTGGGCTACACCGGGGACGCCATCGCGACGCTGCGCGAAGCCCAGGCCATTTAAAAGAGAGTCGCATGCAGAACCCTCAAAACCCAAGCGCAATACTGGCGGAATTCGCCGCCCAGCTCTCGTTCGATCAGATCCCAGAGGCGGTCGTACGCCGCACCGAAGACTTGCTGCTGGACTGGTACGGCTCGGCGCTGGCCGGGAAAGGCGCACGGCCCGTCGAGTCCATAGAACGCTTTGCCGTTACGATGGGATCCGGACAAGGCACATCTGACGTCCTGATCTCCCGCCGCCGCACCACGCCTTATTTCGCCGCCATGGTCAATGCCGCCTCATCGCATTTCGCCGAGCAAGACGATGTGCACAACGGTTCGGTATTTCACCCGGCGACCGTGGTGTTTCCTGCCGCCCTTGCCGTGGCCCAGACTCTGGGCAGCTCCGGCCGCGATCTACTGACCGCGGCCGTGGCTGGATATGAAGCAGGCATCCGCATCGGTGAATTCCTTGGCCGGTCCCACTACAAGGTGTTCCACACCACCGGCACCGCCGGCACCATTGCAGCGGCTCGAGGCCACGCCCGGGCAAATGCTGCATGCCATCGGCTCGGCCGGCACCCAGGCGGCCGGCCTGTGGGAATTCCTGCACGACGCCGCCGACTCCAAGCAACTGCACACCGCGCATGCCAGCGCCAGCGGCCTGGCCGCCGCCTACCTTGCAAAGGACGGTTTCACCGGGGCCAAGCACATTCTGGAAGGCGCACAAGGCATGGCTGCGGGGAT
>JBEBXF010000184.1:0-6667 GCA_040391725.1 Eoetvoesiella caeni
CTCCGACTGCGCCAGCGTGACGACGACCCGGACTTGCGCGGCCTGCAGCAGCTTCGAGATATGTTCGGCGCCCAGCAGATAGTTGATGGGAAACACGCAGCCGGCCAGTTGCGCACCCCATAGCGCCACATGGGTGGAGGGAATGTTGGGAGCCAGTATGGCGACAGGATCGCCGCGCCCGATGCCGCATTGCCTGAACAGGTTGGCGGCCCGGACGATCTGTTCCAGCAGCCCGCTGTACGACCATTTAAGGATTTCGCCGTTCACGTCGGCGTCGACCTGGAAGATCAGGGCCGCCTTGTCGGGAACGCGGGCGGCACTGTGCCGTATCAGGTCGAAGGTCGAGCGGAACGGGATGACCTGGCCATACGGCTGCCGTTCGATGGCGCGAATATCGTCCGCGGAGGCGATATCGCGCACGCTCCAGTCGTGCTGCGGGAGACTCATGGTATGTATTTCCATTTTCCGTCTTCGACCTGAACCATCACTTGCCCGCGGCTGTCTATGCCGTTGTGGTTCTTGGGGCTCATGGTGAAAACGCCTTCCGGGCTGACGACTTCGTGCATGTTTTCCAGCGCGTCGCGCAAGGCCTGGCGGAATGCCGGTGTGCCCGGCTTGGCGTGCTCAAGCGCGACGGGAACGGTGGCCTGCAGCCAGTTCAATGCGGTCCAGGCTTCGGAGCCGAACAGTGATCGAGTGCCCGGCCCATAGGCGGCTTCGTATTTTTGCGTGTATTGCATCCCTGCGTTTTTGGTTGGATTGTTTTTCGGAAGCTGTTCGGCAACCATGACGGGCTCCAGAGAAACATAGGTGCCTTCAATCGATTTGGCTCCCACCCGCAGGAAATCCGCATTGGCGATTCCCTGAGTCTGATAGATTCTGCCTTTGTAGCCGCGCTTGATCAGTTCAGCTTGCGGCAGCACGCCCGGCGTTCCGAAGCTGAAGATATACACGGCGTCGGGTTTGGAGGCCATGACACGCACTACCTGCGCGGTGACGCCCAGGTCTTGGGCGCCATACTTTTCCACGGCGCTGATGACGAGTCCCTTGGCCGGCGCTTGAGCGTTGAAGGCGCGTAGAAAGCCTTCTCCATAACTGGTGGTGACGGCTATGGCGGCGACCCGCTTGATTTTGTCTTTCACCATGTGATCAAGCGTATGTTCGACGAAATTGACTTCGGGCGCGGCCATTTTGAAGGCCCATTTGCGAGGCCCTTCCTGGGGTTCGATGATGGCGTTCCCGCCTCCCAGGGCAATGATGGGGGTGGCGTTGCGTCCAGCGACTTCCACGGCGGCGATCGAGGGGGGGGTGATCGAGGGGCCGACGATGACATCCACTTTGTCTTCCGTGATCAGCTTGTTGGCCAGCTTGGCGGCTTCCGTGGGGTCGCTGTTGTCGTTGACCGAGACGATCTTGAGCTTTTGCCCGGCGATGCTGTCGGGCCAAAGCTTTATTGTATTTTCCGCCGGCTTGCCGAGCGATGCAGCCGGGCCCGTGGTGGAAAGGATGACGCCGACCGTAATATCGGCGCGGGCGATTCCGGGCAGAACATTGAGCAGGCCGGCTGCCAGGGCGAAGCTCAGGATAGTGGGCAGGTTAATGGTTTTCAGCGTTTTCATGCGAATTGTCTCCCTGTAATATTACGTACTGGATCACATATGGTTTTATGATTGTGTGGACAATTATGGGCATGCCGCCTTTTGCGGTCTGTCCTCCCAAAGGTCGACAAGCGGCTGCAAAGCGCGACCGGTCGTTGGGCGTGCAAGGAGATAGTCGTGGATGCCTGGAATCTGGGAGGGAAAGCGGGTGGGGATGCGTGCAAGGGAGACTTGTGGCTTGGCGCAGGCCTCGAGGATATTATCGTTTCGCTGGGCGAAGCCGATTTCGGCATGCATCTGCTGGCCGCGGTGAACCAGGTCGCCTACGTGGATTTCCTGTCGGTTTACCAGCTGAACACGCAATCCGCGCCTTGCATGTTCCTGTCTTCAAGCAAGAAAGAGACCGATGTAAACGCCGATTGCTTCAAAAGCTATCGATCGAATTTGTACGAGCACGATCGTACTTTCGATTCGGCAAAGGCATTGCTGGTGCCGGGCGGGATTTCAATGGCCTATGTCCACCAAAGCGAATTCGCTCCGGCGCATCGCGATGCCATCTACCGGCGGCACGGCATCGGGGATCGTCTTTCCATCGTGTGCGAAGACGGCGATGAAGGGCTGTTCGCCGCCAATCTATACCGCTACGAGAACCATCGAACCTTCGGCTCGAACGATGTGGACGCGGTTGCGAAATTTGCCGGTTCCGTGTCGATCTGCCTCAAGAAGCACATTGCCATCGGCCGCCAGCAGTGGCAGTTCGCGCAAGCGCAGCGCAGAACCCTCGCCGTCGAGCTGGGCCGGATCTGCCCGCGCCTCACCAGCCGCGAACTGGCGGTGTGCGAAGGCTTGCTGCTGGGCAGGACCTACGACGGAATCGCCGCCGACCTGGGGCTTTCACTGACCACGGTGAAAACCTATCGGGGCAGGGCGTTCGACAAGCTGGGCATCAATTTCAAGAGCCAGTTGTTCGCCATCGCCTCGGGCTTGCTGCCGCAAAATCAGAACTCCTAGCTGGCGGGTTCGCCGCGGCCCGTCCACTGGCGCGCTGACAGTGTCTTCGTTCTATTGAATTGAGCGTTTTCATCTTGCGTACGTTCTCCCGCATGCTTTCCTCTTTTTTGCTTTGAAAGTTACATAATTTTTTTTGCAAAAAAAATTTAGTTGACTTATATTAGCTAACACATAAAGCTAATAATAAAAGTTTTATGAAGGAGTTAGTTTGAGCTTGCTCTAGGAGGGGCAGGCAAAAATAAAACTAGTCCATCAATAACTATTGGAGACAACATGAAAAAAATCATTGCCGTAGCCGGCGCTTGTTTCATCGCCATGGCTGGAAGCGCTCAAGGCCAAGTGCGTATCGGATTCATGGCCCCTCTGTCGGGCGGCGCAGCCATCGTTGGGCAGGATCAACTGGATGGCTTCAAGCTTGGCGTCGAGCAGCTACAAGGAAAGCTCGGAGGGCAGGCCGCGACGGTTTTTGCCGAGGATGATCAAACGAAACCCAGCCTCGGGGTTCAGATCATCCGCAAGTTTATTGAGAAAGATAAAGTCAACGCCATGGTGGGACTGGGTTTTTCCAATGTCATGATGGCCGCGTTCAAACCCATCGTCGATTCAGGCATTCCCGCCATCAGCACCAACGCGGCGACTTCGGTTGTCGCCGGAGCAAGCTGTGCGCCTAATTTCTTTTCTATTTCCTGGCAGAACGACGGCCCCGCCGAGGCGGTGGGAAAATACGTGAGCGATGCCGGCTTCAAGCGGGTTTTCCTTCTGGCCCCCAACTACCAGGCCGGGAAAGACATGTTCGCCGGCTTCAAGCGCTACTACAAGGGCCCGGTACTCGACGAGGTCTTCACTCAAGTTGGGCAGGCGGATTATTCTGCTGAAATTGCGCAGCTTCAAAGTGAAAAGCCGGATGCCGTGTTCATTTTCTATCCGGGCGCGGCCGGCATCAACTTCGTGAAGCAATTCAGCCAAGCCGGCCTGAGCGGCAAAATCCCGCTTTTCTCTGTATTCAGCATCGATGGAACGTCGCTTCCTTCTTTGCGTGAATATGCCAATGGCGCCATTACGGGAGCCAGCTGGGATCCCTCGCTCGATACGCCCCAAAACAAGAAATTTGTGGCGGCTTTCGAAGCGAAGTACAAGCGAATCCCCAGTGAGTTCGCAGCGGCCGGATTCGATGCGGCGATGCTTCTGGATACGGCCATCAGAAAGGCGGGGCCCGAGTACGCCGATAAGAAAAAGCTGGCTTTGGCCATTAAAAATGCCGGATCCGAATTTCAGTCGCTGCGCGGCGCGTTCCGGTTCAATAACAACAATATGCCGATCCAAAACTACTATATGTTCAAGGTGGAAGATGGGGCGGGGCCGAATCCGACCCGCTCCATCGGGGTGGCATTAACCGATCACGTCGACGCTTACGCCAAACTCTGCCCGATGAGGTAATCCGGCGATGATCTCCGATATGGTGCTTCCTCAGCTATTGAACGGGCTGCAGTACGGCATGCTTCTCTTCCTGCTGGCTGCCGGCTTGACCCTTGTTCTGGGAATCATGAATTACGTCAATCTGGTTCATGGCTCCTTGTACATGGTCGGCGCATACTGCGCTGCCGCCGGATACCAGGCGACTGGTTCTTTCGCCGCGGCGATTTTGGCCGCGGTGGCTGGAGCCGCCGCGGTGGGATTCGTCATCGAGTGGGTCGTCGCGGCAAAGCTCTATCGGCGCGATCACGTTGATCATGTCCTGGCTTCGTTCGGCCTGATACTTCTGCTGAATGAGCTGGCCCGGATGATCTGGGGGCCGCAGGCGCTGTTCATGCGTGTTCCCGCCGCGCTGTCGAACTCCATCGATTTATGGGGGTTTCAGTATTCCTCCTATCGGTTCGCGATCGTCGCTTTGGGCATCGTCGTGGTGCTGGTGTCGCATTACCTGATCAATGGAACACGTGCGGGAATGCTGGTTCGCGCGGGGGCGAGCAATGCTTCGATGGTGAACGCGCTAGGCGTGAACATCAAGGTTCTCAATGCCGCGCTGTTCACGTTTGGCGCCGCGCTGGCTGGCCTGGCCGGTGGCGTGGCGGCGCCTATTGTTTCAGTCCAGCTCGGCATGGGCGAGGACATCCTGATTCTTACTCTTGTAGTGATAGTGGTGGGTGGAATCGGCTCGATACGAGGTTCCTTTTATGGCGCGCTGATCGTCGGAATCATCGATACTCTGGGCCGTTCCTTCATTCCTCTGTTCCTGCGCGAAACAATGAGCCGGGAGCTTTCGAGCGCGGCCGGACCGGCTATCGCGTCCATGCTGGTTTATATCGTAATGGCCGCCATCCTGGTGGTCCGGCCGCAAGGGTTGTTTCCGGTAAGGGGGCAAAAATGAAGAATCTGTCCAAAGCGTCTCTCGTCTTTGCAATCGTGGTTGTAGCCGCTCTTTTTATCTTGCCTTATCTGGCGGCATATTTCGGCGAGTCTTTCTACGTCCGTATGGTTAACCGGATCCTGATTTTCGCCATTGCCGCGACGGCGTTGAATCTGGCTTTCGGCTACGGTGGGCTGATCAGCCTCGGCCACGCGCTTTTTCTTGGGTTGGGTGCTTATAGTGTTGCGATCCCGAGCGTGTTCGGCGTGAGCAACGGCTTCGTGCATCTGGCGATCTGTCTGGCTTCGTGCGCCATCAGCGGCGCCATTATCGGTGCGATCAGCTTGAGAACCAGAAGCATTGGATTCATCATGATCACGCTTTCGTTTGCGCAAATGGGTTATTTCGCCTTCTCCAGCCTTAAGCAGTTTGGCGGAGACGATGGCACTCCGATCGTGGCGCCGAGCACGTTCGGACCGATCGACCTTGGCAATTCGACGCATCTTTACTTCGTGACGCTCGTCATACTTGTGCTGGCCATCTATGCCATGGCAAAGATCAGGGTTTCCGTGTTTGGGATGATATTGAGGGGTGCCAAGCAAAACGAGCGGCGATCGAGCGCGCTTGGATTTCATGTAAACCGTTTTCAATGGAAGGCGTATGTGATTTCCGGCGTCATGTGCGGGGTTGCCGGGCTTCTGTCCGCGAATTTGACGGCTTTTGCATCGCCCGGCGACATGTCGTGGTTCGTATCCGCGGAATTGATCGTCATGGTTGTGCTGGGAGGGGTTGGGACAGTGATGGGCCCGGCGGTGGGAGCCTTTGTCTTCATCGGTCTGGAAGAGATCACAAAACTTTTGACCGTGCACTGGGCGATCATCGTCGGGATCGTGATCCTGGCGATCGCGATAAGCGGCAAGAAGGGAGTTTTCGGAACGCTTGACGACGTAATGTTGAAAACCAAGAAGGTGGGCGCATGAATCCGGTTCCCGTGTTGAAGACAGAGGGCATATCGAAGCGCTACGGCGAGTTGCTGGTGACGGATGGAGTGTCCCTGGATGTTTATCCGAACGAATTGCACGCCATTATCGGGCCTAACGGAGCAGGGAAAACGACTCTGATCAATCAGTTGTCGGGCGAGGTGTTCCCGGACTCCGGGGTGATCGCGTTTACGGGAACCGACGTATCCGATATGTCGATTCATCGGCGCGCAGCCATGGGATTGGCCCGTTCGTATCAAATAAGCAGCACGTTCGAAGAGTTCTCCGCCATTGAAAATATCGCCCTTGCCGCACTGGGAGCAGGAGGGGAAAAAGCCGGGTTTTTCTCGCGGATGCTCGCTGATCGCGCTCTGATCGCTACCGCGGAGGAAGCTCTTGCGGCGGTGGGACTCGAACACAAGAGAAATGTGCTGGCCGCCGACCTGGCATATGGCGAACGCCGCCAGCTTGAATTGGGAATGGTTGTCGCAGCGAAGCCGAAATGCCTGCTCCTTGACGAACCCATGGCAGGGATGAGTATTGAAGAGTCGCATAAAGTCGTGGATCTTTTAGGTGAGATCAAGAAGACCATACCGATCTTGTTGATCGAGCATGATATGCCGGCGGTATTCAAGCTGGCGGACAGGATCACCGTGCTTGTATACGGAAAAGTGATTGCTTCGGGCAGCCCCGACGACATCAAGGGAAATCCCGAAGTGAAAGCGGTATAT
>JBEBXF010000185.1:0-6660 GCA_040391725.1 Eoetvoesiella caeni
TCAGTCGGGCCAAAGGCATATCGGCAAGGTGGCCGTGTGCGGGGCCGGGGTCATGGGAGCGCAAATCGCCGCGCACTGCGTCAATGCCGGGGTGCCGGTGGTGCTGTTCGACCTGCCGGCCAAAGAGGGCGACAAAAGCGGCATCGCCAAGCGCGCCATTGCGGGACTCAAGAAAATGAATCCGGCGCCGCTGGGCGCGCCCGAACTGGCCGACGCCATCGTTCCCGCCAACTACGAAGACGACCTGCATCGTCTGGCCGAATGCGATCTGGTCATCGAGGCCATTGCCGAACGCATGGACTGGAAGCTCGACCTTTATAAGAAACTGGCGCCTTTCATCAAGCCGGGCGCCATCGTCGCCAGCAATACCTCGGGGCTGTCGATTACCGAGCTCTCCAAGGTGTTGCCCGAAGACCTGCGGCATCGCTTCAGCGGCGTGCATTTTTTCAATCCGCCGCGCTACATGCCCCTGGTCGAGCTCATTCCCACGGCGCAGACCACGCCCGCCCTGGTCGACCTGCTCGAAACATTCCTGACCTCGCAATTGGGCAAAAGCGTCATCCGGGCCAAGGACACGCCCAATTTCATTGGCAACCGCATCGGCGTGTTCGGCATACTTTCGGTCTTCATCCAGGCGAAAAAGGCCGGCCTGCCCATCGACCTGGTCGACGATCTGACCGGCACCCGGCTGGGCCGGGCCAAGTCCGGCAGCTTCCGCACCGCGGACGTGGTGGGCCTGGACACGCTGGCCCACGTCATTGCCACCATGCAAGACCACCTGCCCGACGACCCCTTCCATGCCTGCTTCGGCCTGCCGCCCCTGGTATCGGCCTTGATCGACAAAGGCGCTTTGGGGCAGAAGGCGGGGGCGGGCTTTTACCGCAAAGAGGGCAAGGCCATCCTGCGCATCGACCCGGCCACCGCCCAATACGTGCCGGCCGACAGCAAAGTGGACGACGCCGTTGCGGCCATCCTGGCGGAACGCGACGCGGGCAAGCGGCTGCAGGCCCTGCGCGAATCCGATCATCCTCAGGCCCGGTTCGTATGGGCCGTGCTGCGCGACGCCTTTCATTACGCGGCCGTGCACCTGGCCGATATCGCCGACAACGCCCGTCAGGTCGACCAGGCCATGGTGTGGGGCTTTGGCCATGCCCAGGGCCCCTTCGAACTGTGGCAGGCCGCCGGCTGGCGCCAGGTGGCCCAGTGGGTGGCCGACGACATCGACAAGGGCCTGGCGCTTTCCAGCGAACCCCTGCCCGACTGGGTAAGCAGCGGGCCGGTGTGGGAGGCCCAGGGCGTGCATACGCCGCAAGGCTCGTGGAATCCCCACACAAAATCCTTCCAGCCGCGCAGCAGCCTGCCCGTGTATGAACGCCAGATCGGCGCGCCGCGCCTGGTGGGCGAGTCGGCGGGCCTGGGCGAAACCGTGGTCTTCGAGACCGACGCGGTCAAGGCCTATACGCTGCCGGCGCCGCATCCGGACGACGTGCTGCTGCTGTCGTTCAAGACCAAGATGCATACGCTCAGCCCCGAAGTCATCCAGGGCATCGTGCATGCGGTGGACGTGGCCGAAGGCTCGTTCAAGGCGCTGGTCATTGGTCAGTTGTCGGAACCATTCTCGGCCGGGGCCGACCTTAAATCCATGCTGCCGCTGTTCGAACAAGGCGGCGCCAAGGCGGTCGAGCCGGTCGAGCGCGCCATGCAGGACATGGTGCTGCGCCTGCGCTACGCCCAGGTGCCGGTGGTGGCGGCCCTGGCCGGCATGGCGCTGGGCGGCGGCTGCGAACTGGCCTTGCATTGCGCCAAGCGGGTGGCGCATTTCGAAACCTATATCGGCCTGGTCGAAGTGGGCATCGGCCTGGTGCCGGGCTCCGTCGGGCTGGCGCATTGCGCGCGCCGCGCCGCGCAATTGCAGGCCATGACCGCGCCTGATATCCCCTTGCTGGCCCTTTTGAAGAAAACCGCGCTGGCGGTGGCCAGCGCCCAGGTTTCCCGGTCGGCGCCGGATGCGCGCGATATCGGGTACTTGCTGCCTTCCGACACCGTGGTCATGAACCGCTACGAACTGTTTTACGTGGCCGTGCGCGAAGCGGCCATGCTGGCCGAGGCGGGCTGGCGGCCGCCTTTGCCGGGGCTGTTCCCCGTGGCGGGGCGCGACGCCATTGCCACGCTCAAGGCGCAACTGGTCAATATGCGGGTGGGCGGCTTCATTTCCGAGCACGACTTCACGGTGGCTGCAAACGTGGCCCACGTCATTTGCGGCGGCGACGTCGACCCCGGTTCACTGGTCGACGACGAATGGATGCTCTCGCTGGAGCGCCAGGCCTTTCTCGGCCTGCTGGCCAACCCCAAGACCCAGGAGCGCATCATGGGTTTCCTGAAAACCGGCAAGCCGGTGCGCAACTAAGGAGCACTCCATGACTACACTGCAACAGGCATATATCGTAGCGGCCACCCGCAGCCCCATCGGCAAGGCGCCGCGCGGATCGCTTTCGCACTATCGGCCCGACGACCTGCTGGCGCGGGTCATACAGGGCGTGCTGGCTCAGGCGCCCAACCTCGATCCCGCCGCCATCGAAGACGCCATCGTGGGCTGCGCCATTCCCGAAGGCTCGCAGGGCTTCAACGTGGCGCGCATCGGCGTGCTGCTCTCGGGCCTGCCCAACAGCGTGGCGGGCGTCACCGTCAATCGCTTCTGCGCTTCGGGGCTGACAGCCATCGCCATGGCGGCGGATCGCATCCGGGTGGGCGAGGCCGACGTCATCATTGCCGCGGGCACCGAGTCCATGAGCCAGGTTCCGCTGATGGGCGTCAGCACCAGCTTCAGCCCCGGCATCTTCGCGCGCGACGAAAACGTGGGCATTGCCTATGGCATGGGCATTACCGCCGAGCAGGTGGCGCAGCAGTGGAAGGTGTCGCGCGAGGATCAGGACGCCTTCGCGCTGCAGTCGCACCAGCGCGCCCTGGCCGGACAGAAGGCCGGCGAGTTCAACGACGAAACCCTGCCTATCGACGTGGTGCGCCGCGTGCCGGATCTGGCCAGCGGCGAAGTGGCCGAACAGCATAAAACGCTGGCGCTGGATGAAGGCGTGCGCGCCGACACCAGCCTGGAGGCGCTGGCCCGCCTGCGCCCGGTGTTTGCCGCCAAGGGCAGCGTTACGGCGGGCAACAGCTCGCAGATGTCCGACGGCGCCGGCGCCCGGCTGGTGGTGTCCGAGCGCGCGCTCAAAACGCACAACCTGACGCCGCTGGCGCGTTTCGTTTCCTTCGCCGTGCGCGGCGTGCCGCCCGAGATCATGGGCATAGGTCCCAAGTTCGCCATTCCCCAGGCGTTGAAGGTGGCGGGCCTGAAGCTGGATCAAATGGGCTGGATCGAACTGAACGAAGCCTTTGCCGCGCAGTCGCTGGCGGTCATCCGCGATCTCGGCCTCGACCCCAAGATCGTCAACCCCATAGGCGGCGCCATTGCCCTGGGCCACCCCCTGGGCGCCACGGGCGCCATCCGCGCCGCGACGGTCGTGCATGCCATCCGGCGCCATAAGCTGGACTACGGCATGCTGACCATGTGCGTGGGCACCGGCATGGGCGCGGCGGGCATTTTCGAGCGGGTGTAGAAGCCGGTCATACGGCGGCCGTTCCGGGAATGCCGCCGTCGTAAAAAATGGGAGCACTTATATGCTCCCATTTTCTTGCCGATTCGTCCGTTATTTCCCGCGCAGGCCCAGCGCCTCGGAAAACAGCTTGGTTTCCTCAACCAGAAGCTCGCCCAGCTCCTTGACCTGGCTGGCGTCCAGACGGGCGCTGGGGCCGAAAATACCCACCGACCCGGCCACCTGGCCGCCGCTGTTGAAGAACGGCGCGGCGATGGAAACGGCGCCCTGGATGATTTCCTGGTTACTGATGGCGTAGCCCCGTTCGCGCGTGCTTTGCAGGTCTTCCGCGTATTTTTTCAGGTCGAGCTTCGTGCCGGCCGCGTACTCCTTCAACAGTTCGGGGGTTATGTCCATGTAGGCCAGGATGGCGCGCCCGCTGGCGCCCAGCACGATGCGCTCGCGGTAGCCGACCCCGCGCTTGAAGCTTAGCGGCTGGGTGCAGGGCAGTTCGCTGATGCAACTGCGGTAAGCCCCCTGGGGAATGAACAGCGCCACCGTTTCTCCGGTTTTTTCCCAGAGGCGGCGCAGCATGGGCTTGGCCATTTCGTTCAGATCCAGGCTGGATGTCCAGACGTGCGAAAGATGGGCCACGGCGGGGCCCAGGCGGAATTTCTGCGGCTCGCCCGACGAGACCAGAAAGCCGCTTTGTTCCAGTGTGTACAGCAGGCGATACAGCGTGGGTCGGCTCAAGTCCACGCGCTTGAGTAGCTGGCCCGCCGTCAATTCATAGTCTGTTGCCGTAAAGGCCATAAGAATGTCCAGGGCGCGGTCGACGGCCCGGACGTTGTCGCTGGTTTTCTCGGTTGCCATTTGGTGTTCCTAGTGTTCCTGAATTCCTGTCGTGCTCCGACATGATGCCAGATTGGTAGATACCCTATTGTGGGCCTCTCAATGTGTCCGTACAATGTATAACGTTATCAACAGACGGACAACTTAGAAGCCAAGCGCTGGCACAAGCACACGGCTTCACGACCTGGAGGCAATAAACGATGTCTTATTCCTTTTTCAAACTGGCAGCCGCATCGACAATGGCGGCCGCCTGTTTCTGTAGCGCCGCCGCGCAAGCCGGAACGGCTCCCGCGCCCCTGAAGATCGGCGTCATCCTTCCCTTCAGCGGCCCGTACGCGCCGTACGGCGAACAGATCAGCAGCGGCATCAAAGTGTATATGAAGGAACACGGCGATACGGTGGCCGGCCGCAAGGTCGAGGTGATCTACAAGGACGACACCGGGGTTGCGCCGGAGATCGACAAACGCTTGGCGCAAGAGCTGCTGGTGAACGAAAAAGTGGATTTGCTGGCCGGCTTTGGCATGACCCCGTCGGCATTGGCGGTGGCGCCCCTGGCCACGAAGGCCAAGCGTCCGATGGTCGTCATGAATGCCGGCAGCGCCGTCATTCCTTCGCGCTCGCCTTACATCATCCGTGTTTCGGAATCCCTGCCTCAAGTCACGCGTCCCGCGGCAAAATGGGCGGCCGAGCATGGCATCAAGAAGGTCTATACGCTGGTGGCCGACTATGCGCCGGGCATCGACACTGAAAAAGCGTTCACCGAGACCTTCCAGAAACTGGGCGGCACCATAGTGGGCAGCGTGCGGGTGCCCGTCACCAACACCGATTTCGCCAGCTATATCCAGAAGATCAAGGACGAAAAACCCGACGCCGTGTTCATGTTCCTGCCGCCGGGGCCTGCCACGATTTCCTTCGTGAAGTCCTACCACGAGCGCGGCTTGCGCAAGGCCGGCATCAAGATGCTGGGAACGCACGATTTGACCGAGGAAACGCTGATCGACTCCTTGGGCAATGGGGTGATCGGCACGATTACCTCGGGCTACTACTCGGCGGCCCACGATTCCGATCTGAATCGCAAGTTCGTCAAGGAATACAAGGCCATGTTCGGCGCCGACGCCAAGATCAACTTCATGTCCGCCACCGGCTATGACGGCATGGCTGCCATCTACGCGGCCGTGACCAAGAACGGCGGCGACTCGGACGGCGACAAGATGATGCAGGCCTTCAAGGGCATGAGCTTTGAAAGCCCCCGCGGCCCGGTCACCATCGACCCGGTTACCCGGGACATGACCCAGAACATCTATATGCGCGAGGTCAAGCTCGTCGACGGCCATCTGGCGAATGTCGAATTCGACAAAGAGGCCAACGTCAAGGCACAGCCTTGAAGCAGGAAAGTCTTATCGGACGAACATCGTCGATGTTCGTCTCCGTTTGGTAATGGAGTAGAAATCATGAACAAGGAAATGTCGGAAATACTGGTGCGCACGGAAGCGGGCACCCGCATGGGCAATCTCATGCGGCGTTATTGGGTGCCTATCCTGGCCTCGCGCGAAATCGAGCCGGACGGCCCGCAGGTACGGGTCAAGATCCTGGGCGAGAAGCTGCTGGCCTTTCGCGATACCGAGGGCCGGCCGGGCGTCATCGACGAGTTCTGCTCGCACCGCGGCGCCTCGCTGTTCTTCGGCCGCAACGAGGAAAACGGCATCCGCTGCGCGTATCACGGCGTCAAGTTCGACCGCAACGGCCAATGCGTCGAGGTTCCTTCGGCGCCCAAGGCCTGTGCCCACATGCACATCAAGTCCTACCCCTGCCTCGAGCGCGGCGGCATAGTGTGGGCCTATATGGGGCCCGAAGGAAAAATGCCCGACCCGGTCGAGCTGGAATGGGCCACCCTGCCCGAAAGCCATGTGTTCGTGTCGCGCCGCTGGCAGCAATGCAATTACCTGCAGGCCATGGAAGGCGGCATCGACACCGCCCATGTCTCGTATGTGCATCGCTACGAAGTCGACACCGACCCCATGCACAAAGACACCAAAGCGCTCGACTACATCAAGGCCGACGGCAATGTGGTTTTCGACATCGAGAAAATGCCTTTCGGCCTGTCCTTGTTCGGCCGCCGCAACGGCGAACCCGATTCTTATTATTGGCGTGTCACGCAATGGCTGTTCCCCTGGTTCACGCTGATTCCGCCTTTTGGCGAACACTCCATGGCCGGCCA
>JBEBXF010000186.1:0-6646 GCA_040391725.1 Eoetvoesiella caeni
GCTACGAATGAGAATGAACCGTACAAGGACTAAAAATCCATTCGAGTCAACCATATATGAAGGGCAGCAATTCTTTTTCGTTATACATCGCTGGAAAATTCATGGATCGTCGAGCACTGAAAATACCATTCACACGCGAAAGCCCGTCAGACTGGTTGTGTCCGCAATGAAAAAAAGGCCTTCTTGGGTTTGTATATGTCAGTTTCCACGTCGAATAACGAAAGTATTCAAACGAGGCCTATTGGCTATGAGTCATGGAATCCAGACTGGATCGACTACGTTTATTCTGGACTTCTTCGCTGTAAAAACGACTCGTGTAAAGAGTGCGTTGCAAATTCAAGGATCGGCGGAATAGGTATCGACTATGAGGTCGGAGAGGATGGAGAGCCTGGGCAAACATGGGGAAATTTTTTTACCCAAAAATATTTTGAACCACCTCTGCACCTTATTAATATTCCTGAAAAACGCCCAGAATCCGTAGCGGACCCACTAAATAGCGTCGTTTCGACTTTTTTTGCAGCCCATCGGCCGCCTCCAATAATGTCAGAATTGCGCTTGAAGCGCTCCTGACAGAGTTTGATGTTAAGCGCTTTAATGTCAAGAACGGCAGGCGCATATTTCTCAACCTGCATCTTCGCCTCAACCCTCTCCCCACCAAGTACTCCGAGCGTGGAAAGTTGCTTTTAGCGATTAAATGGCTCGGCAATGCTAGAAGCCATGCTGACAGCCAAGTCTCTATAGATGACATAATGGACGCCTACGAGCTAATCGACCATGTGCTCCAAGAACCATATACGTAGAAAGCCAAGGAGGTTAAAGCACTTGCAAAGCAGATAAATAGGAAGAAAGGGCCGGAAGGTGAATCACAACGACCCATTCAAATCGCGCAGCTTCGCAGTACGAGTTGATTATGGAGTTGGCTGAATGTCTGCAATGTATTGCGGATTCAACCGGTGGATGCAACATACTAGACGCTACATAGGCGAAAGGAGTGTTGCGGATGAAACAGCGGCCTCGAATCTACTATACAGAAAGCCAAAAAGCTTTAATGTGGGAGCGCTGGCGTAAGGGCGAATCACTTCAGCAGATCGCCCAGCTGTTTGATCGAAATCACTCTTCGATCCAACGGATTCTTGCGGAGACTGGTGGCATCCAACCTGTGCCAAGATGTCGGTCCCGTCTGGCGCTGACGTTCACCGAGCGCGAAGAAATCTCGCGGGGCCTGATTGCGGGTCATTCAGTCCGCTCAATTGCCATGAGGCTCAAGCGAGCGCCCTCCACGATCAGTAGGGAGGTCCGTCGCAACGGAGGACCATCGGATTATCGTGCCAGCTTGGCAGATGATACCGCGTGGGATAGAGCACTTCGCCCTAAGACTTGTAAATTAGCAGACAATCGAAATCTAGCACACCTGGTCGCAGAAAAACTCCAACTACAGTGGTCACCTGAGCAGATTGCTGGATGGTTGAGGTGTGCCTATCCCGACAACAAGGAATATCAGGTGTCGCACGAAACCATCTATCGCACACTCTTTATTCAGGCGCGGGGCGCACTGAAAAAGGAGTTGCTGGCTCACTTGCGACGAACGAGAGTAATGCGTCGCTCCCGTCACCATACGCAGAAGACAGACAACCATGGCCGGATCGTCGATGCAGTCTCGATCAGCGAACGTCCAGCCTCAGCGGAGGATCGCGCGATTCCAGGGCATTGGGAAGGAGACTTGTTATTTGGCAGCAGCAACAGTCAGATTGCGACTCTGGTGGAACGTCAGACACGCTATGTCATGCTGGTTAAGGTGGCAGGCAAGGACACCGAAACGGTAATCAATGGGTTGATCAAGCACGCTCGACAACTGCCGCGGGAACTCTATCAGTCGCTCACCTGGGATCGGGGCAAGGAGATGGCCGATCACAAGCGATTCACTCTGGCTACGAGTATCAAGGTGTTTTTCTGCAACCCTCAGAATCCCTGGCAACGGGGAACGAATGAGAACACCAATGGCCTTGTGAGGCAATACTTGCCAAAGGGAATCAACCTATCCGACTACTCGCAAGCTAAACTCAACGCTATCGCAAGGCGGTTGAATGAACGTCCGAGAAAAACCTTAAACTACGAAACACCGGCACAACGATTTAACCAGATCGTTGCATCCACCGGTTGAATCCGCAATCAATAACGGCCCTCCACTGTAAATCAGACCAAAATTAGTTGCTGTTGATCCAGTCCTGTGTATCTCGAACAAACCAGGGAAGATACAATTTTTCTCCCTCACCAGTCTGTATGGTCAAACGCTGGCCCGAAGACCCAGGGTTGCTATTCACTGCGTGAGTCGTGGAAGATGGCCGGGATCGGTAGGCCAGATCGGTTTGCTGGGTTGGGTTATTCGCGCAAGCGGAAATCGACGCGCATGCGACGGCGGCAAGGACTGGCCGTAGTAATAAGTGTAGGGTCTTCATGATGTTCTGGTTCCCGCGGGCGGCACGGGCCTGGGTGCCGGGCAATCGAGGCCTCTGTTCATAGCTTACTCGCAATACGCGGCCGCCGTCAGCGTCTCGCGTTCTTCAGTACCCATATCCACAACCACCAGACTCGGTCATTACTAATGCGAGGCAGCTGCAGCCACGCGCTGATCGACAAGAAGCATGCCCGTACCGGAGCGGCGGGTAAATGCCTGCATCGACGTTCTGGCAATTATCGATTACATTCCGGTCAATAAGCCTTGACGCCGCGCCGTCGTGGCCGCCCACGCAATACTCCTCAACCTCTCTCCCACGAGGCCAATCACCATGACTACAGGAACCGTTACTCTTCACCGCGTCCTGAACGCGCCGCCCGAGCGGGTTTATCGGGCTTTTTTGGAAGCCGATGCGCTGGCGAAGTGGTTGCCGCCTTATGGGTTTACCTGCGTGGTTCATCAGATGGATGCGCGGGTTGGCGGGACGCACAGGATGTCTTTTCGCAACTTCGGTACGGGCAATGGGCATTCGTTCGGCGGGGAGTATCTGGAATTGGTGCCGTTCGAGAAAATCCGTTATACGGATCGGTTCGACGATCCGAACCTGCCCGGGGAGATGCAGGTCACGGTTTCGCTGCGGGAGGTGGTGTGCGGAACGGAACTCAGCATCGTTCAGGAAGGTGTGCCCGAGGTCATCCCTGTGGAGATGTGCTATTTGGGCTGGCAGGAGTCGCTGGCTCAACTGGCAAAGCTCGTGGAACCGACGATTCCGGATTGATCGGCATCGTGATCGGAGTCGCGGGCAGGCGAAACTGACTGGCGAAGGCAGACCAGGCGTCTACGCGCTAAGATGGCGCCAAAGTCATTAAAAGAAGCCTCATGAACGATAAATCCAATACTCCCGCTCCCGCAACCACGATTACTTCCGACGACTCGGCCGCTGAAAAACCTGTTGCCCATCGGGGCTGGATTCTGGCGGCGCTGATGCTGACCATGACTCTGGCCGCCATGGACATTACCATCGTGGCCACGGCCGTGCCGCAGATCGTGGGCGATCTGGGCGGCTTCAATCTGTTCAGCTGGCTGTTCTCCATTTATCTGCTGGCGCAGACGGTCACCATTCCCATCTACGGCAAGCTGGCCGATATGTATGGGCGCAAGCCGGTGCTGATCGGCGGCACCATCCTCTTTCTGGTGGGCTCGGCGCTGTGCGGCACGGCCTGGGGCATGATTCCGCTGATCGTGTTCCGCTGCCTGCAGGGCCTGGGCGCGGGGTCCATCATGGCCACGGTCAATACGCTGGCCGGCGACCTGTATTCGTTGGAAGAGCGGGCCCGCATCCAGGGCTGGCTTTCCAGCGTATGGGGTGTCGCAGCCATCGCGGGGCCGACGCTGGGTGGGGCTTTCGCGGAATACGCGACGTGGCACTGGGTCTTTCTGATCAATCTGCCCATCGGGCTGGTGGCTTTGTTCCTCATCGGGCGTTATCTGCACGAGCATGCGCCGGCGCGGCGCCATGCGGTCGACTATGCCGGAGCCATCCTGATGATGCTGTCGGGGGCGACGGTGGTATTCGGCATGCTCCAGGGCGGTAATGCCTGGGCCTGGTTTTCAACGCCCAGCATCATCACCTTCGGATTGGCGGTGGTTCTTATTGCCGCGACCATTGTGCGTGAGCGGCGGGCGCCGGAGCCGATCATGCCCGGCTGGATATGGCGGCGCCGCGTGCTGCTGGGTTCGAACCTGGGCGCGGCGGGCATGGGCCTGGTGATGATGGCGCCCAGCACTTACCTGCCGGTGTTTGCGCAATCCGTCCTCAAGCTGGGGGCCATTTGGGCAGGCCTGGTGCTTGCCAGCATGAGCATAGGCTGGGTTCTGGCTTCTTCGTGGTCAGGCAAGCTTTATCTGCGCATCGGCTTTCGCGATACGGCGCTCGTGGGGGCCGTCCTGATGACGGCGGGAGTGCTGGGCTTCATCGTGTTGCCCCCCTCCCCGTCGGCCTGGCTCGTCGTGGCGGATCAGGTACTGTTGGGCTCGGGTTTCGGGCTGTTGTCCACACCGCTGCTGGTGGGCGTGCAGTCTATCGTGCCCTGGAACCAGCGCGGCGTGGTCACCAGCGCGAACATGTGGTCGCGCTATCTGGGGCAAAGCCTGGGCGCGGCAATCGTGGGGGCGATCTTCAACGCCACGATGCAGAACAGCATCGAGAAAGCGCCGGCGGAACTGGCCGGAACCCTGCCTCCCGTCGACAACGTTGTCGGGGCATTGCAGTCCAGCACGCTGGGGACCACGGGCCATGAATACCTGCTGTCGGCCTTCGACACCGCCACGCACCACGTCTATAACGGCATGGCTCTTGCCGCGGCCGCAACCGTGCTGCTGATCCTGTTCGTGACGCCACGCCATCCGGGCGTGGATGCAGGCACTCCGACGACGGTGCCCAATCCTTGAGCGGACGGGCAGCCGCCCGTCATCGCGCCCAAGGACGGCACGGCGCGGCACTCAAGCTTGTCTAGAGCTCAGGTGGCACGCCCTGACGCGAACGGTATGGCGGCACGCCATTTCGCCCGCGTCGCCGACTACGACCCATACCTTCAAACCTAGCTCGCATACGCGGCGGCCACGTCGCTCTTGAGCTTGTCGAGCGCGGTCTTCGGGAAATAGCGGCCCCTAAGGACGACACCGGAGATCTTGCCCAGGTTGTCGACTCCGTCGATCGGGTTGGCATTCAACAGGACGAGGTCGGCGTTCTTGCCCTCTTCCACCGTACCCATGCTGGATTGACGCTTCAGGAATTCGGCTGGATTCAGCGTTGTCGTCTGCAGCACCTCGAGCGGTGACAGGCCCGCGGCGGCCAGTTCGTGGAACTCTTGCTGCAGGCTGAAGCCCGGAATGACCCAGGAGCCGCCGACATCCGAACCGGCAAGCATTTTCACGCCGTTGCGCTTCATCAGCAGTGTGACGCGCTTTTGCAGCTCGTAGTAATCATGCAAGGTCGCGACCGCGGTGATCGGCATGGTCGAGAACTGGTCCGCCGTCTGTTGCCAGAGCGCACGTCTGGATTTTTCCACATAAACAAGATCCGGAGCCTGCGTATAGATGGGATCGTCCCCCCAGTCCTGAGTGCGCAGCCGGATGAGCGTCGGCGTCTGCCATGTGTTGTTGCGCACGAAGGTCTGGCTTAGCGACTTGCACAATGTCTCATCATAGGTGTCCAGGACGCGCTGGTAGAACGGCGCGTTCTGGGCGCCGTCGTAAGCCCTGGGGTTGAGAATGAAATTGCTGAGGCTGAAGGGAGGCGGCGGCGGGGGAAATGGCTTGAAGCTCATCGCCAGGAAATCCGCGCGGATGCTCTGGGCCTGCGTGGAGCAATCCATGATCAACCCGATGCCCGCGCCAAGGTGATCCACCGACGGGATGCCGCGGTTGCTCGCGTCAAAAGCGCTTTCGGCCGGATCCAGGTGCTCCTCGACGCCGTCGAAGATGACTTCCGGCGCATCGATGCGGCCTGCCGCGCTATCGGCATTCACTTGCTTGCCGCGCGCTATATTGGCGTCGGTCGTGCTCTCCTCGCGAAACGCCGTGATTCCGTTGGCGATCAGCAGGGGAAAAAACGTAGGCTGCAAGTCGGCGGTCTCGACCACATGGGCGTGCATGTCGACGAAGCCCGGCACGACGTACTTACCAAGGGCATCCACCGCTTGCGCGGTGCCCGCCGTACGCACTGGATCGCTGGTGATCGTCTTGATTTTCCCACCATCCACGACGATGGTTTTTCCGGACGTCATGGAACCGTCGCGTGTATCGACGATCGTCGCGTTGCGGATCACGACGCCCTGCGTCACCTCGACCCAATCGCCGCCGCCGTCGTTGCATGCCGTCAGCAGCGATCCCGCCGCGGCGGCGCAAAGAACGCCGAGAAGCCGCTTCCTGATCTTGATGCTTGCATTTGTCCCGTCTCGATTTATTTTCTTGATGCTCACACGTCTCTCCTTTTGAATTGTCGATCCGGCATCCGTCTTCGCGCCGCCGGGCTGCAAAAGGTTCTCGAGCTGGCCACCACGCCCAGTTCGAGAACCTCTTGCAGCAGGCCGAACTATAGGTGCTGCGGCAATGATTGGGGAGATGGCATTTCCGCCAAACCGATACTTCTATGACATCAATGAAACTGGATTTCAGAGCTTCTTGATA
>JBEBXF010000187.1:0-6633 GCA_040391725.1 Eoetvoesiella caeni
GCAATCGCGCGCCACGGCCAACGATACCCTCTGGACACTGCCTCTTGCCGACGGCAGCGCGCCCGAGCTCTCGCTGGTGGCCATCTCCAACCCCCACGCCGTCCAGGTCGTGAAAGACGTCGATACCGCTCCCGTTGCGCAAACCGGGCCGCTCATCGAGTCCAACCCGCGCTTCGCCCAGCGCGTCAACGCCGGTTTCATGCAGGTCGTCGACCGCCACACCATCAAGCTGCGCGTCTACGAACGCGGCGCGGGCGAAACCCTGGCCTGCGGCACGGGCGCATGCGCCGCCGTCGTCGCGGGCATACGCCGAGGCCTGCTGGACAGCCCGGTTCTGGTTCACACGCGCGGCGGCCCGCTCACCATCGAATGGAACGGCGCCAGCCTGCGCATGAGCGGCCCTGCCGCCACTGTATTCTCGGGCCAGATCGACATCGACGCCCTTACCCAGTCACTCAATCTCAAGGATGCAAGCAAGCCATGAGCGCTGCCAACCTCACCGCCGACGACGTCGCCGTATTTCTTGCCGAGAACCCCGAGTTCTTCCAGCAGCACGCCGACCTGTTCTCCTCGCTGCGCGTTCCGCACCCCAACGAGACCCGGGCCATCTCCCTGGGCGAAAGGCAAATCCTCACGCTCAGGACCAAGGCCAAGGAATTGGAATGGAAGCTGTCGGGCCTTATCCACAACGCGTCGGGCAACGAGAAAATCAGCAAGACCCTTACCGCATGGTGCAGCCGCATGCTGGCCGAGCCCGATCCCCTGAACCTGCCCGGCCATATCGTGCGCAGCCTCAGCGACCTCTTCGACCTGCCGGCCATCGCCCTGCGGCTGTGGGATATTCCCGCCCTGGGCCACGACAACGAGTTCACCCAGGACGTCACCCCCAGCATCCGCCAGTACGCACAAGAGCTCCAGCACCCGTACTGCGGCCCCCTCAAGGAACAAGAAGCCGCTTCGTGGCTGGGCACGCCGCCCGCCTCGCTGGCCATCGTGGCGCTCAAGCCGCACAGCCGGACCCAGCCCTTCGGCCTGCTGGTTCTGGGCTCCGACGAAACCGATCGCTTCACCCCCGACATGGGCACGGCCTTCCTGGACACCATCAACGAATTGGCCAGCGCCAGCCTGACCCGCCTGGAAAGCCTCGACAACCCGCCCGAAAGCGCCTGACACGGTAATCGGCCATGCATGCGCTGCCCGCCCCGATGGAACAGTGGCTGGTTCATCTGCAAGCCGAGCGGCGCTATTCCGACCACACCCTGCAGGGCTACCGGCAGGATCTGCACCACCTCGTGCAGATCCATCCCAATACCCCTCTGCCGGACTTCTCCGAAAGCCATATCCGCCAGGCGTTGGCCAAGCTGCATGCGCAAGGCCTCAAGCCGCGCAGCCTGGCTCGCGCCCTGGCCGCCTGGCGCGGCTTCTTCCAATGGTGGGCGCCCTCCGCCGGCCTGCGCCACAACCCCGCGGCGGGCGTGCGCGCCCCCAAGGTGCCGCGCAGCCTGCCCAAGGCGCTATCGGTCGAACAGGCCCAGGCCCTGCTCGATCGGCCGGGCCTGCCCCAGCCCAAAACCCCGGTGGAGTGCCGCGACCAGGCCATGTTCGAGGTGCTGTACTCCAGCGGCCTGCGCCTGGCCGAACTGGTCAGCCTGGACTGGCGCTACACCCGGCAGGGCGCATACGAATCGCAAAGCTGGATACAACTGGACGAAGCTGAAGCCACCGTTCGCGGCAAGGGCAATAAAACCCGCAGCGTGCCGCTGGGAACCCAGGCAGTCCAGGCCATCCGCCTGTGGCTGGACGAACGCCCCAAACTGGCCATGTACGCCAGTCAAAACGCCGGGCCGCCATCGCGCCCCGGCTTGGGCTCGGACATTGAATCAACGGCCGGCGCCGCACCCGGCCCAGGCGCCGAATCCAGCCTCGAAGCCATCGATGCCTCGGCCGCCCTGTTCCTGGGCGTGCGCGGCAAGCGCATTTCGCCGCGCGTCGTGCAGGTGCAATTGAACAGGCTGGCCACGCTTGCCAACCTGCCCGTGCACGTGCATCCGCACAGCCTGCGCCACAGTTTCGCCAGCCATGTGCTGCAGTCGGCCCAGGACTTGCGCGCCGTCCAGGAAATGCTGGGCCACGCCAATATTTCCACCACGCAAATCTACACGCGCCTGGACTTCCAGCACCTGGCCAAGGCCTACGACCAGGCCCACCCCCGCGCCAACCGCAAAAGCAAATAAGGGCCGGCAAGGCCGCAGAACGGCCCGGCTATTTCGCCGCGCCCGGCTTGAGCGCGTAGATCAGCTTGCCGGCATTCCAGGAAAACATGCCCAGATAGGTGCCGGCGGGCTCGTCGGGCTTGGCCAAGGCGTCGGAGTACAAGGTGCCGCCTACTTTGGCGCCGGTTTCGCGGGCGATCTGCCGAACCAGCTTCGGGTTGGTCACGTTTTCCAGAAACACCGCCGGACTGCGGGTTTTCTTGACCTGCCGCACCAGTTGGGCCAGCTCCGCGGCCGACGGCTCGGCATCGCTGGAGATACCCAAGGCCGAAATGAACTTCACCCCGTAATCGCGGCCAAAATAGCCGAACGCATCGTGCGACGTCACCACGCTGCGGCGCTCCGGCGGAATGGTTGCAAGAATCTGGCGGATTTGCGCATCCAGCTTCTTCATCTCGGAAATATAGAGATCGGCGCGGCTGCGATAGTCGCCGGCATTGGCCGGATCGGCCTTGATGAGGGCGGCGGCAATATTCTTGACGTAAATGACGCCGTTGGTCAGGCTTTGCCAGGCATGCGGATCGACGGCCCCCGGATGGACGGAGTCATGATCCTTGCCATGCGCGGCATGATGCCCGTCGGCGTGATCGGCCATTTCCTCGGCGCTCAGCATGCGCGGCGTCACGCCCTCGGAAGCCACCACCTCGACGCCTTTGAAATTCGAGGCCTTGAGCAGCCTGGGCAGCCACCCCTCGAAATTCAGCCCGTTGACGACCAGCACCTGCGCCTCGGCAAGTGCCTTGGCGTCGCTGGGCCGAGGCTCGAACGAATGCGCATCGGCATTGGGCCCCACGATGGTCGTCAGGGAAATATGATCGCCGCCGACCTGGCGGACCATATCGCCCAATATGGAAAAACTGGCCACGACCTTCAGGGGCGGCGCCAGAACCGTCGTGGACTCCGCCGCGGCCGACGCCACAACGCCAACCATAGCCAGCAACGCCACGGCCGCCAGCCGGCAAACGCTACCACCCCGCACCATCGTCTTCATCATGGCTGTATACACCACAAATTAATAGGAACCACACACAAGCGTTGCAAATTTACAGGACGAACACCGTTCGCACCATAAGCCTACTGAACTAGGGCCCGAACACTAGACAGGCCCTAGCTCCCCTCTGAAATCTTCGACAAATGCCTGCGCCGGGCCTGCGCCTGGCGGACCACCTGCAAAAGCCCGCCATATGGCCCAAGCACCACAGACAAAATATAGACCAGCCCCGCCGCCAGGATGATGGCCGGCGATGCCGGAACGTCGGCCCGATACGAAACCAGCAGGCCGGCGTACGAAGACAAGGAACCGATAGCCGCCGCCAGAATCATCTGCGAGCCCGCCGAACGCACCCAGAAGCGGGCGGCCGTGGCCGGCAGCATCATGATGCCCACCACCATCAGAGTGCCCAGCACCTGGAAGCCCGCCACCAGGGTCATGACCAGCAGCACCAGGAAAACCATATGGCTCAAAGAGCCCGCTCCGCGCTCGGCGCGCAGGAAGCCCGGATCCAGGCACTCCACCACCAGCGGCCGGAAAATGAGCGCCATGACAACCAGCGTAATGCTCGAGCTGATGGTCACCAAAAGCAGCGACGCGTCGTCCAGCCCCAGCACCGTGCCGAACAGCACATGAATCAAGTCCATATTGGAGCCGCGCAGCGAAACCAGCAGCACCCCCAGCCCCAGGGAAATCAGGTAGAACGCCGCAAAACTGGCGTCCTCGCGCAACGGAGTAAGGCGCGCCACGAAGCCGGCCAGCACCGCCACCACCAGGCCGGTGATCATGCCACCCACCGTCATGGCGCTCAGCGACAGGCCCGCGGTAAGAAATCCCACCGCGACACCGGGCAAGATGGCGTGCGCCATGGCGTCGCCCATCAGGCTCATGCGGCGCAGCACCAGGAACACACCCAACGGCCCCGCCGCAAACGACAGGGCCAGCGAGCCGGCCAGCGCGCGGCGCATGAAATCGAAATCCATGAACGGCCCGAACAGCCATCCGACGAGCCAGCTCATAAATAGTCTCCCGCGCACAAATGGCGCGCAAGATGCAGGTTCTCGGGCGTCAGCACCGACGGCGTGTCGCCCCACGCCACCACCTGCCCGGCCAGCAGCAAGGCCTGGGGAAACGCGGCGCGCACCATTTCCAGGTCATGCAGCACCGCAATGACCGTGCGACCTTCCTTGTTCCAGGTGTGCAGCAGCTCCATGAGGTCGTCGGTCGTGGCGCGATCCACCGCCGCGAACGGCTCGTCCAGCAGCAAGATATGCGCATCGTGCAAAAGCAGCCGCGCGAACAAGGCGCGCTGCAGTTGGCCGCCCGACAAGGTGCCGATGATGCGCGGGCCAAAATCGGCCAGGCTCACGGTTTCCAGGGCATGCAATACGCGCTCGTGCTCTTGTTTGCTGAAGCGTCGCCAGGCGCCGACCCGGCGCCAGGCCCCCATGGCGACCAGATCGTAGACGCTGATGGGAAACGTTCTATCCAGCTCGCCGACCTGGGGCAGACAGGCCATTTCGGTGCGCGTCTCGTCGGCCAGCCGTATCTGGCCGCGCAAGGGGCTCAATTGCCCCATGATGGCCTTGAGCAAGGTGGACTTGCCCGCCCCGTTGGGGCCCACGACCGCGGTCAGCGACCCGCGCGCGAACGTCCCGGTCACGTCGCGCAGGGCCACGCGATCGCGCCAGCCCAGCGACACCTGATCGAACTCGATGACCGATTGCGACATGCCGTTCTACCTACCACCACCCCATGGCCCAGCCTGTCAGCGCCCACAAGAACGCCGAGGCCGCCAGGGCGCGAACAATGCGCTCGGCACTGGAAGCCAGCAGAACCGACCCCCTGTAGGAGGATTTACCGCGGGAAGACCTGAATGGACGGGGCATGCGAAAAAACGGGCTGTTGGAGTAGGCGAGTATGGACTTTGCCGAAAGATTGGAAAGCAAAAGGGTTATGTTATAACATAACTATGGCCGCTCCCAAGCCACGCCCCCGTATTTCTGCTATAAAAAGCACGTTCACCGACAGCCCGCGCCGCCTCTTATGTCCGCCAGCCGCACTTCCTCCATTGCCGAACAACTCGACACCGCCGAGCAACTGTGCCTGCAGCGCGGCAAGCGCCTGACGCCCATACGGCGCAAGGTTCTGGAAATCCTGCTGCGGCAAAAGCGCGGCGTCAAAGCCTACGAGCTGCTGGACGAAATTCGCAACGTACAGCCCGGCGCGGCGCCGCCCACGGTCTACCGCGCGCTGGACTTCCTGATCGAAGAAGGCCTTATCCACAGACTGGACGCCGTAAACGCCTGGTCGGCCTGCCTGGACGCCGGCGGCGAACCCCACGATCTCCTGGTCATCTGCACGCAATGCGGCGCGGTGGCCGAGCTTAGCGACCCCGACCTCAGCCGCCGGCTTGCCAAAAAAGTGGCCAGCGCCGGCTTTGTGCTGGCCAGCCACGAAACCGAAGTGCGCGCTCTTTGCGGCAAATGCCACCAGCAGGCCGCCCGCCCTCACGCGCATTCCCATTGATCGGCCGGCGCAGGCATCCCGCCCCGGCGAATCCCGGGCCTGAAGCCGGCCCCGGGTTCCAAACTGCGGAAGCCAACGGCTAATCAGTATTTTCCCTTAAAATACAAAGAGAAACGCTAAAGTTTGCTCTTAAGCGTATGCTGTGCTGTAATCGCACGTTATGTATTTTTTACGCGGTAAGAATAAAGTAGTCGTCGCTAAAACAGCGCATTGCAATGTTCGTTCCGCGTTCAGCGAGTCCAACAATGAATGCCGCCCTTAGCCTCGAAAAAATGGTTCCCGTCACCGTATTAACCGGTTTTCTCGGTGCTGGTAAAACAACGCTGCTCAAACGTATTCTTACCGAATACCACGGCCAGCGCATCGCCGTCATCGAAAACGAATTCGGGCCCGAAAGCATCGACCACGAACTGCTGGTTCAGGAAGGCGAAGAACAAATCGTCGAGCTGAGCAACGGCTGCGTCTGCTGCACCGTGCGCGGCGACCTGCAGCAGGCGCTCAACGACCTGCGCGCCCGGCGCGAAGCCGGCGACATCAAGTTCGAACGCATCGTGCTCGAAACCACCGGCATGGCCAACCCGGGCCCCGTCTGCCAAACCTTCTTCATGGACGACGACATTGCCCAGTACTACCGCCTGGACTCCGTCATCACCGTGGTCGACGCCAAGCACGGCATGGAAACACTGGACACGCAAGAAGAAGCGCAAAAGCAGGTCGGGTTCGCCGACCGCATCCTGGTCTCCAAAAAAGACCTGGTCAACGAAGCCGACTACGCCGCCCTGCGTTCGCGCCTGGTGCACATCAACCCGCGCGCGCCCATTACGCCGGTGCATTTCGGCG
>JBEBXF010000188.1:0-6616 GCA_040391725.1 Eoetvoesiella caeni
CTTGCAAAAATAAAGCCGCGGTAGGTGTCGACACGTGGCACTCGTTCTAAACCGAGTTCGGCACGACGTCTTTCATAGTCAACGTAGCCTTCAGGCAATGGAACGTTAGTGAGTTCGCCATTGGTGGAATAAGACCAAGCATGATACGGACAGGTAAATGTACGCTTATTGCCGGTATTTTCATGGCAAACTTCGGCGCCTCGATGTGCGCAACGATTATGGAAGACGTATAGCTTACCGTCGTTGTGCCGACAAAGTATTAATCGGTCGTGGCCCATACGTACGGTAATGAAGTCGCCGGTATTTTTTACCTGGCTTTCATGGCCAATGTAAATCCAAGTTCGCCGAAATATGCGTTGCATTTCTGCGTCGAAAATTTCGGCGTCGGTATAAACTCGACGATCCGCTCTCCCGTTTTTAATCAGATCGTGCACAATAGCTTCGTTAAGCATGTCGTCCCTCGCGTTGAAGTGGATGAATCAATTCTATTGAGGCGTCATAGCGTGGGCAATCGAGATTTATACAAGCTGAATTGAATATTTCTCCTTTGGTTTTCTCGCTGCTGAGTTCGTGGAGCTGCTTTCACGCTCTGCAGCACGCGCCGCAGTTGTCGCGGCAATCCATGTGTCAACAGGCCCTAGATCCAGCCACGCACCCAATAGGCCAGCAGGCCGGCGTATTCCTTGATGATCGAGCGCGCGGCATCGAAGGCGCGTTCGTTGGGCTGCCAGAACGCGAAGTCCGGGTCGTCGGGCACGACGATCTGGGGGGGCGATGGCGCGGCGATGGCGGTGATGCCTTGCTTGTGGAAAACGGCCATGGCGCGCGGCATATGTAGCGCCGAGGTGACCAGCAGCACGCGCGACAATCCTAGGGCCTTCAGCTTCTGGGCCGTGTACACGCCGTTTTCATGGGTGTTGTAGCTGTTTGTTTCCAGCACCAGGGCGTCGTCGGGCACCCCTTGTTTGCGCAGGGCGGTGGCCATGTTTTCGGCTTCGCTGATCTTGCCTTCCAGCGCGGCCCCCGACAGCACCACCAGCGGAGCGCGATGGGCTTCGTATATTTGGGCCGCCGTCTCGACGCGGGTGATGGCCTGCGTGCGGTTATAGGGCTCGAACCAGTTCCGGCGGCCCCCGGCGGTATTGCCGCCCAGGACGACGATGGCCTGGGCGGCCGGCAGTTCCTGGGGCGGGACGTAAGGGTAAAGCTGCTCCAGCCTCCCGCCGGCCCATAGCGACGAAGCCGGCAGCGACCAGAACATTCCCCAACAGATCGACAGGCCGGCCAGCAGGGCGGCGGTTTTGCGGCGCCGGACGATAAAGCACAGGGCCGCCAGCACAAGCAGCGTGATGCACAAATTGAGCGGGATGATCAGGTTGGTGAAAAAGTTGGAAAAATTCATGCAAACCGGTTTGTTGATGGCGTACGCAGGGATGCTTGCCGCAGCACTTCGTCCACGGAGGGCCAGTGGCCTTCAGAGCCCAGGCATATTGCATTTTGCGACCAGGGGCCGGTGCGCTCGCGCCGGGTAACGCCGAAAAGCGTGAGCTGCGCAGCGTTGGCGGCGGCGGCCACGTGCGACACGCCCGAATCATTGCATATTACCAGCGAGGCGGAACGAGTCAGTGTAGCAAATGCGCCCAGCTTCAGGGGAGGCAGGCGCAGGGCGTCCGGCGCGTTGCGCCTGGCGTCGTCGGCTTCGGTGGGAGGCGGGCACATGACCACGGTGTGTCCCTGCTGCCGCAGTTTGCGTGTCAGCTCGGCAAAGCCGGGCCAGACTTTGATTTTCCCATGGTGCAGGCCGGTGGCGGTGGGCGCGATGAGTATGAATTTTCCAGGCTGCAAGCCCGCTTCGGCCATGGCGCGGCGGCCTTCCTCGATGTGCCGGGGGGCAAGCCGCAGGTTCAGCGAGGCGGGAGCCTGGGCGGGAATGGACGACAGGCCCCAGCGCCGCGCGGCTTCGGCGGTGAGGTGGTACCACGATTGCACGGCATGCAGGGACGATGCCGGCTTGGCGACCGGCCAGCGCAGGATCAGGCTGCGGCCATCGTCCCGATAGCCGCAGCAGGCAAGTCCGGCGAAACGGAAGACCATGGCGCTGGACAAGGAGTCCGGCAGCAGCAGGCCGACGGCGCGGCGATGGCGCGAGGCTGTCCTGGGCGCGCTGACCGCCGCGCGGTCGGCGCGCCAGCGGCCCGTCATTTCGACGAATCCGGCCAGGTCGTAGCCGGCAAGCAGGTCTTTGGCCCATGGGCGGGCGCACACGACGATGGGCAGCCCAGTGTCCAGCATGGCATGCAAACTGGGCAAGCTCATGCAGACGTCGCCGATCCAGTTTGGCAGGCGTAGATATATGGCTGAAAAATTAGGCATCGGCGGGTGAAAGGTTCGAAATTCGGGCCAGGAGCGTGGGTGGTAGAAACAGTCCGGGCTGCGGGAACGCTAAAATGATGCACTCAATTGTATAAGAGCGAGCTGATTCTTGAATTCCGTTCCACCATCCGGCGCATCGCATCCCGAGTCTACCAAGATCGATTTATGGCGCCGCATCTATTCACGCCTGGGGCCGTACTGGAAAGCCGCCATCGTCGCCGCCATCCTGGTCAGCATCAGCGCGGCGACCCAGCCGACCCTTGCCGTCATCATGAAGCCCCTGCTGGATCAGGGCTTCAATGGCGACAAGCCGTCCTATATGTGGTCGATACCACTGGCGGTCATCGGCCTGGTGCTGCTGCGCGGCATATGCACATTCGGCAGCAGCTACGTGCTGGCCTGGATCGCCAACAACATGCTGCTGGGCATCCGGCGCGAGATGTTCGAGCGCCTGCTTGGCCTGCCCGACGAGGAGTTCAAGCGTGGCGACACCGGGCGCCTGCTCAACCGTTTCACCATCGACGCCACCAACGTCACCAATCTGGCGACCGAGGTCATTACCGTCATCGTGCGGGAGACGCTGATCGTCGTGGCCTTGCTGGCGGTGCTGCTTTACATGTCCTGGCAGTTGACCTTGATCGTGATCATCATGCTGCCCGCGTCGGTGCTCGTGTCCCGCATATTCATTAAGCGCCTGCGCCGCATCAATCGCGATACCATCAGCATGAACGCCGAGTTGACCCGGGTGGTCGGCGAAGCCATAGACGGGCAGCGCGTCGTCAAGCTTTTCGACGGCTACGAGCGTGAATCGGGCCGGTTCCAGTATGTCAACGGGCGCTTGCGGCGATTCGCCATGCGGGCCGTGTCGGCCGACGCGGCCATGTCGCCGCTCACGCAGTTCTTCGTAGCGTTGTCGGTCGCGGCCGTCATCGCCGTCGCCCTGTATCAGGCCAACCATGGGGGGCTGACCGTGGGCAGCTTCGCCGCCTTCATGGCGGCCCTGGGGCAAATATTCGACCCGCTCAAACGCCTTACGAACATTGCCGGCGCCATGCAGCGCATGCTGGTCTCGGCCGAAAGCGTGTTCATGCTGGTGGATCATCCGCCCGAAAACGATGCCGGCACCGTCGTGCTGCAGGAGCCCATTGCTGGCAAGGTGGAGTTCAGGAACGTCGTCCATCGCTTCGAAGGAGCGCAAGGCGACACGCTTTCCGATGTTTCCTTCACGGTCGAGCCCGGCCAGACCGTGGCGCTGGTGGGGCGCTCGGGCAGCGGGAAAACCACCCTGGTCAACATGTTGCCGCGCTTTGTCGTGCCGACCGCGGGGCAGGTGCTGATCGACGGGCATTCCGTGGCGGACTGCACCTTGCGCAGCCTGCGCAGCCAGTTGTCGCTGGTCAGCCAGGATGTGGTGCTGTTCGACGGCACCATAGGCGAGAACGTCAGCTATGGGGCCTTGCACGAGGCCAGCACACAAGACATCCACAAGGCGCTCGAGGCGGCCAATCTGCATCACTTCGTGGCCGGTTTGCCGCAAGGACTCGACACGCGGGTCGGCGAAAACGCCAACAGCCTGTCGGGCGGCCAGCGCCAGCGCCTGGCCATTGCCCGTGCGCTCATCAAGAATGCGCCCATACTGATTCTGGACGAAGCCACGTCCGCGCTGGACAATGAATCCGAGGCGCAGGTTCAGGCATCGCTGGAGCGCCTGATGGTGGGGCGCACGACGCTGGTCATCGCCCATCGTTTATCGACGGTGCAAAAGGCCGATAAAATCGTGGTGCTGGACGCCGGCCGCATCGTCGAGCAGGGGCGCCACGAAGAGCTGCTGGCAAGCGAAGGGCTGTACGCCTCGCTGTACCGCATGCAGTTCAAGGATTGAGTCGGTTCATGGGCGCGCCCGGGCCGATTTCGCATGTGCTTCGGGCCGGCCGGCGGCCGTGAGCGCCTTCCGGGTTTTGGGAATCACTACTGGGCAAAGGAACAAAATGAAGAAGCTGTTGTGGCTGTGCGGTTTGGCGGTGCTGGCGGGGTGCGCCAGCCAAGGCCAGGGCGGGATAGGGCTGAGCGTTCTGGAAACGCAGCCTTATATGCGCGACGAGCGCTGGGTGCCGAGGACTTTCGTGCAGGTTCAAAGAGCGGTTCTCCAGCAGCAGGCCAAGTGCGGATCCAACATCCAGTTCGCCGTCGACAACGATCATCCCAACTACGCGCGCGTTACGCAAAAGCTGGATTCGCTGCCGGGGCGGGACGACGGTGGCTGGGAGCACACGCTGGTGCTGGGCTTGCAAATGATGACGAACATGCAACTGCGTGGAAATCTGTATAGCTATTACGGAATCGACAAAGCCCAGATACGGGCCATGTACAACGCCATCCTGCATCCCGATGTATGCCCCGGCCAGCCGATTCCCCCCGAGCCGCCCAAACCCGAGGAAAACGACGCGGAATAGGCTGCTTGCGGCGTTGACTGCCCGGTCGCGGCTTTGGCCCGCCGGTACGCCGGGCGCGCGCACCCGCACGGTTTTCACATGGCCGCCGCCCGATTTTTACAGGCGGCCAAACGGCGCGCTAGATTAGAACGATATCGTATTGTTCCTGGGTGTAGCTGCTTTCGACCTCCAGCGAAACCGGCTTGCCGATAAAGTCGCCCAACATGGCAAGGTGGGGGCTTTCTTCTTCAAGAAAGAGGTCGACAATGGCCTGGGACGCCAGGATGCGGAATTCCTTGGGATTGAATTGCCGTGATTCGCGCAGTATTTCGCGCAGTATCTCGTAGCACAAGGTGCGCGCGGTGCGCACATTGCCGCGCGCCTGGCAGGTGGGGCAGGGCTCGCACAACTGGTGCGCCAGCGAGTCGCGCGTGCGCTTGCGCGTCATTTCCACCAGGCCAAGCTGGCTGAAGCCGCTGACCGTCATGCGCGTGCGGTCTTTGCTCAGCGCTTTTTTCAGTTCGGCCAGCACCGACTCCCGGTGTTCGGCATCGTCCATGTCGATGAAGTCCAATATGATGATGCCGCCCAGATTGCGCAGGCGCAGTTGGCGGGCCAGCGCCACGGCCGCTTCCAGATTGGTCTTGAATATGGTGTCGTCGAAATTGCGCCCGCCCACGAAGCCGCCGGTATTGACGTCCACCGTGGTCAGCGCTTCGGTCTGGTCGATGATGAGGTAGCCCCCCGACTTCAGGTCCACGCGGCGCGACAGCGCCCGGGCGATTTCCTCGTCGACGTGGGCGGTGTCGAACAATGGCCGCTCTCCGCTGTAGTGCCGGATCCTGTCCAGCACTGAGGGGGTGTATATCTTGGCCCATTCCATGAGCTCCTGTGTGGTGCTGCGCGAGTCCACCAGAATCGAACCGGTATGCGGCCCCACCATGTCGCGCAATACCCGCTGCGCCAGGGTCAGGTCGGCATGCAGCAGGGAGGGCGCGGGCTGGGTCTTGATGCGGTTCTGAAGATTGGCCCACAAGACGCGCAGATAGGATTGGTCGGCGGCCAGTTCTTCGTCGGTGGCGCCCTCGGCCTGGGTGCGCACGATGAAGCCGCCGGTTTCGTCCTTGGGCATCAGGCGTTCCACCCGCTCTCTCAAGGCGATACGCTCTTCCTCGGATTCGATTTTCTGGGAGATGCCGACATGCGGGTCGAAAGGAAGGTAGACCAGCATGCGTCCCGCAATGCTTATTTGCGTGGAAAGGCGGGCTCCTTTGGTGCCCAGGGGATCCTTGATGACCTGCACCAGCAGGGACTGTCCCTCGAAGAGCAGCTTTTCGATGGGAGTGGCGGGGTTGCCGTTGGTGCGTTCCACCCGGTTCTGACGCAGATCGGCCACATGGATGAAGGCTGCCTTCTCGAGTCCGATATCGACGAAGGCGCTCTGCATGCCGGGCAAGACCCGCACGATCTTGCCCAGATACAGATTGCCGACATGGCCGCGCTGGATGCTGCGTTCGATATGCAGTTCCTGGACGGAGCCCTGTTCGACCAGGGCCACTCGGGTTTCGAAGGGAGTAACGTTGATGAGAATGTCTTCTGTCATGGAGTGTTCTTGTCATTGGCGCCGCGAGCGCAGGGGCTGTACACATAGTATAGCGACGCGAGGCGTCGCCAGTGGCAGTTGCGATAGTGGGCGCGGCCATGGCGTTTTGTAAGTTTCCTCGCGCTGTTTTGCCGTTCGAGGGAAGGCCTTTGGGCGAAACGCTTGAGCGGCTGACCATGGGGCGGGAGGTTTGGGCCACGGCGTTGGC
>JBEBXF010000189.1:0-6603 GCA_040391725.1 Eoetvoesiella caeni
TCGAGCTGCTGCGCTTCGACATGTCGGAATACATGGAGCGGCACACGGTCTCGCGGCTCATCGGCGCGCCGCCCGGCTATGTCGGCTTCGACCAGGGCGGATTGCTTACCGAGGCCATCAGCAAGCAGCCGCATTGCGTCCTGTTGCTTGATGAAATCGAAAAAGCGCACCCCGACGTTTTCAATATCCTGCTTCAAGTCATGGATCACGGTACGCTCACCGACAACAACGGGCGTAAATCCGATTTCCGCAACGTCATCATCGTCATGACCACCAACGCGGGGGCCGAAACCCTGAACCGCAGCACCATAGGTTTTGCCGCGCCCGCCACGGTCGGCGACGAAATGGTCGACATCAAGCGCATGTTCACGCCCGAGTTCCGCAACCGGCTCGACGCCATCATCGGCTTTACGCCGCTGTCGCGCGACGTCATCTTGCGGGTGGTCGACAAATTCCTCATGCAGCTCGAAGACCAGCTTCACGAAAAACGCGTCGACGTGGTGTTTTCGCAAACTTTGCGCGACTACCTGGCCAAGAAGGGCTTCGATCCCCTCATGGGGGCCAGGCCCATGCAGCGGCTCATCCAGGACACCATACGCCGTGCCCTGGCCGACGAGTTGCTGTTCGGGCGTCTGGTCGATGGCGGCCATGTTACGGTCGATATCGACAACGACGAAAAGATCACGCTGGAAATTTCCCCCGCGCAGGGCAAAGATGCCAAGGCCAGGCCTCATCCTCCCGTCGATTCGGAAATCGAGCTTGTCGATTAGGGCCTGCGTGTACGTGCCGGGCATCGGCCTGCTCTGATGCCCCGGCCGCCGCTTATAGCGTGCCCCCATTGCGCCCGCCTGCATGAGCGTTTGCCCATACAGGCGGGCGCAATGGCATCATGCTCGCAGTGCGGCTTTGCCCTCTACCGTCAAAGCGCGGTTTCGCTGCAGGGCTGGATCGCGCTGGTTCTGGGCGCTCTGGTGGTATTCGCCATCGCCAACTGGTTTCCCATTGCTTCGTTAAGCGCCCAGGGCCTCGTCGTGCGGGTAACCCTGGCCGACGCCTTGCTGCTTACCTGGCAGCAGGGGCATGTGCTCGTCGCCATCATGACCGGACTGTTCGGCCTTGTATTCCCATTGGGCCAGATACTGTTTCTGCTATGGGCGCTGATGGCCTTGCGGGCGGGCCGCCTGCCCGACGATTTTCACTACGGGCTGCGCGTATTGCGCGCCATTTCGGTCTGGAGCATGATTCCCGTCCTGCTGCTGGGCGTGCTGGTGGCCATCGTCAAGCTGGCGGGCATGGCGGCCGTCAACGTCGAGCCGGGGCTGTGGGCGTTTGCCGTGCTGAGCGCCATGATGACCATGCTGAGCCGCGTGTCGGCGCACCGCTTGTGGCGCTATGCGGAAGACCGGGGGCTGGCTCCGGTGTCCGGCGAACTGCTGGAGCCCGCCGATACGGCGGCGAACTGCCTCGAGTGCGGCTACGTTCAGCCCTGGCATCCGCATCGCCACGAAAAACCATCCTGCGGCCGTTGCGGCGCCGCGCTGCATTGGCGCAAGCCCGAGCCGCTGGCGCGGGTCTGGGCCCTGGTCATTGCCGCCGCCATTCTGTACATTCCCGCCAACATACTGCCGGTCATGTATGTGCGGCTTCCGACCGGCGTAAGCTCGCACACCATTCTGGGCGGCGTGGTCGAGCTATGGCGGCTGGGCTCCTGGGATCTCGCCGTAATCGTTTTCGTCGCCCGCGTCGTCGTGCCCAGGACCAAGCTGTTCGCCCTGGCCGTCCTGATGGTAAAACGCCAGTGGAAGGGCGTGGCGGTTCAGCGCCAGCGCACACGTTTGTACGAGCTGGTGGAGTTCATCGGCCAATGGTCGATGCTCGATGTCTTTGTCGTGATCCTGTTGTCCGCGATGGCCAATTTTCCGGGTGTGTCGCAGATTACCGCCGGCGCCGGCGCCGCCAGCTTCGGCATGGTCGTGGTCTTGACCATGTTCGCCGCCCATAGCTTCGACCCCAGGATGGGTTGGGATCATCGTTGGCGGGAGGGTGATGCGCCAAGCGGGCCGGCCGCATGGGAAAAAGAAAATGCACATGAAGTCCATGAGGAAAAGGCATGACAGATCCGAACAAACCGTCGCCGCCCGCTGATCGTCGGGATCACAGCGCCGGCGCGGAGGCGGCCCCGGATGGCGTGGCAAAGCCGCGCATTACGCCCCGGCGCTCGATGCGGTTTTCCTGGATATGGCTGGTGCCCCTGGTGGCGGCCTTGGTGGGAGCGTCGCTGCTGGTTCGATCCTGGCTGAATACCGGCCCTGTCGTCACCATCAGCTTCGAGTCGGCCGAAGGGCTCGAGGTTGGCCAGACCAAAATCCGCTACAAGGATGTCGTGGTCGGCGTCGTCACCGATATCCGCGTGTCGCGCGACCGCGCCAGGGTTCTGGTCAAGGCGCAAATCAACCGGGAAGGCTCGCACTACATTACACGCAAGGGAACGCGTTTCTGGGTGGTGCGCCCGCGCCTTGGCGTCAGCGGCGTGTCGGGCCTGAACACCTTGCTGTCGGGCGCGTATATCAGCGTGGATACCCTGCGGTCGGCGGAAAGCGGATCGGCCGTTTACGAGTTCAAGGGCCTGGAAAAACCTCCCGAAGTCGCCAACGACCGTTCGGGCAGGCGATTCATGCTGCATGCGGCCGACCTGGGCTCCATCGAAATCGGCTCGCCGGTCTATTACCGCCGCATCCCCGTCGGGCGGGTCATCGACTACAACCTCGACGCGTCGGGCCGCACGGTCAATGTGCAGATTTTCATTGATTCCCCGAACGATAAATTCGTCACGGCGGATACCCGTTTCTGGAATGCCAGCGGCGTGGATCTTTCCTTGAGCCCCTCGGGGGTCGATCTCAGGATGGGGTCATTGGCGTCGGTCATTGCCGGCGGCATTGCTTTTCGCTCGACCGACGACGCTGACCAGAAACCGGCTCCGGCAGACACCACGTTTACGCTCAGCGCCTCCGAGGCGCAGGCCATGGCCGATCCCGACGGCCCTCCGGTCCATGTCAACATGATCTTCCACCAGTCCATTCGCGGCTTGAAGCTGGGGGCTCCGGTGGAGTTTCGCGGCATGGATCTGGGCAAGGTGGTGGATATCGATCTGGAATTCGACCCCAAGACCATCTCTTTCTATGTCCTGGTCAAGGCCGTGCTGTATCCGATGCGTTTCGGCGATGCTTACGAGCAGATGCGCGAGTTCGAAAAGAATGCCACCTATACGGGGCAGTTCCTGCTGGATCCGCTGGTCAAGCAGGGAATGCGGGCGCAGATTCAACCGTCCAATCTCCTGACCGGACAGCAATTGATTACTCTGGACTTCTTTCCCAATGCGCCACCCGTAAAATTCGACAGCAGCAAAGTGCCGATCGAGCTGCCCACCATCGTGGGCAACTTCGATCGCCTGCAGCAGCAAATCGGCAGCATCGTGGCCAAGATCGACGCCGTTCCCTTCGTGGGCATCGGCAAAGATCTCCAAAGCAGCCTCAAGTCCCTGAACCAATTGCTCAAGGGCCTGAACAGCAAGCTCAGCCCGCAAGCCTCGGCAACCTTGAAATCCGCGCAAAATGCCCTGGACAAGGTGGACGGCATGCTGGGCAGGGAGTCGGGCCCGGGGGGAAGCCTGGACAACACCTTGCGCGAACTGACCGCGGCGGCCAAATCCCTGAGGGCCCTGGCCGATTACTTGCAGACCGACCCATCGGCTCTGCTGCGTGGACGCGGCGCCGACGTCCTGCCAACCGCCAACAGGAATTTGCCATGAAGTCCGTGACGCTGATTTTTTGCATTGCCGTGGCTGCCGTGCTGGCCGGATGCGCCGCGCCAGCCAGCCAGCAGTACTACACCTTGGTGCCCCAGGCGCAGGCGCCCGCACATCCCGCGACGTCGTCCGCAGGCTTTGCCATCAGGGTGCTGCCGGTTTCCGTGCCCGAGCAGGTCGATCGTCCTCAAATCATGCTCAGTACGCAGGGCAGCAACGAAATGACGATGCTCAATGGGTCGTTGTGGGCGTCGCCGCTGGCGGATGAGATCCGCAGCGCCTTGTCCAGCGACCTTTCCGCCCGGCTGGGCGTCATGGATATTCCCGGGGGGCCGGCGCCTGAGTCGGTGCCGCTCTGGCGCATCGGCGTTACCGTGCAGCGTTTCGATTCCGTATACGGCAGCCAGGCGCTGATCGACGCAACATGGCGGCTGGACGGCCCGGCGCGGGAAAAAAAACCGGTCGGGATATGCCGCGCCGTGATACGGGTGCCGGTGGAGCCGGGCGTGGCGTCCATGGTGCGCGGGCATCAGAAAGCGGTGGGCTATCTGGCGGCGGCCATTGCCTCGCAACTATCCAAAACGCCGCTTGATGTTCCCGACGGGAGCGTCATAATGAAGGGGTGCACCTAGGCGATATCCACCCCCCGGCGGGCTTGCGCGCGAGGATTGCCGCCGCGCACCGCAGGCCCGAAACAGAATGCGTGCCCGAACTTCTCCAGCATGCGGGGCCTTCATGCAGTCTCGCAGCCAGGACGCTGGCCTTGCGTCTTGCCCAGGGGCAGCGCGATAAATCCGGTGACGACAAAATCCTGAGCCTCGTCCAGGCGTTTTCCTTGTCCAGCCACGAAGGGGTGGCCCTCATGTGCCTGGCCGAGGCGTTGTTGCGCATTCCCGACCAGGCTACCCGCGATGCGCTTATCCGGGACAAACTGGCGGGCGGCGCCTGGAGCTTGCATCAAGGCGGGCAGGCTTCGCTTCTCGTACGTACTGCGTCCTGGGGGCTGATGCTGGGCGGCAGGTTGCTGGAGGATCATCCGGGCACATCGCTGGCGGAACTGCTTGCGCAGCTTGCCGCCAAGGGCGGCGAGCCCCTGATTCGCCGCGCGGCGAGTGTGGCGGTAAGCATGCTGGGGCGGCAGTTCGTGGCGGGACGCACCATACAGCAGGCGCTGGCCAACAGCCGGGGCCCGAGCCTGCGCGGTTATCGTTATTCCTACGATATGTTGGGCGAGGCGGCCATGACCGAGGAGGATGCGCGGCGTTACTACGCCGCCTACGAATCCGCCATTCACGCCATCGGCGGCCTGTCGCAGGGGCGCGGCGCGCGCGAGGAGCCCGGTATTTCCATCAAGCTTTCGGCGCTGCATCCCCGCTACTCGCGGGCGCAGCGCGCGCGAGTCATGGCCGAGCTTTTGCCGCGGCTTGTGTCGCTGGCCGAATTGGCCCGCCATTACGGACTGGGCATGAATATCGACGCCGAGGAAAGCGAGCGCCTGGAATTGTCGCTGGATCTGCTCGAAGTCCTTTGCGCGGATGGACGGCTTGCCGATTGGGATGGCATGGGCTTCGTCGTGCAGGCCTACCAGAAGCGGGCCCTGGCGGTCGTCGATTATTTGACCGACCTGGCGCGCCGCCGAAATCGGCGCCTGATGCTCCGGCTGGTCAAGGGCGCGTATTGGGATGGCGAGATAAAAAGAGCCCAGCTTGGGGGCATGGCCGATTACCCCGTTTATACGCGCAAAACCCATACCGACGTTTCGTATCTTGCCTGCGCCCGGCGGATGCTGGAGGCAGGGTCCCATATCTACCCGCAATTCGCCACGCACAATGCGCTGACGTTGGCTACTGTCTATGACATGGCGGGCGGCTCAGGCAGCGACCCGCGCCGCTACGAGTTCCAATGCCTGCATGGCATGGGCGAAGCGCTTTACGACCAGGTGGTCGGCGCTCCCGAGCAGGGCGGGTTGGGACGCCCGTGCCGCATTTACGCGCCCGTGGGTTCTTATGACCGGTTGCTGGCATACCTGGTGCGCCGCCTGCTTGAAAATGGCGCCAACACGTCGTTCCTGCATCAATTGGGCGACAGTGCCGTGCAACTGGATCGGCTGTTGCTTGACCCCGTGGAGCAGGCGTGGGCGCTCAGGCCTGTTGGCCGGCCTCACGAAAAAATCCCTTTGCCCGAAAACCTGCTGGGGCCGATGGAGCGGCGCCTGAACTCGGCGGGACTGGATCTGGACGACGACACAGCCCTGCAGGCGTTGGAGGCAGGGCTCGCGCAAAGCGTGGCAACGGACTGGCGGGCCCGCCCCCTCGTCGCTGCGCAGCCTTTGCCCTGGGACGCATCGCGCGCGCGGCCTGCGCTCAATCCGGCAGATCATCGCGATGTCGTAGGCATGGTCGTCGAGGCGAGTCGCGACGAGGTGAAGCTGGCCGTGGATAGTGCTGCGCAGGCGGCCGGCGTGTGGGCGGCCGTCCCGCCTGCGCGGCGCGCGGCCTGCTTGCGGCGCGCCGCGCATATCCTGGAGGAAAATCGGGCGGGCCTGATGGGGCTGATCGTGCGCGAGGCTGGGAAATCCTTGCCGAGCGCCGTGGCTGAAGTGCGTGAGGCCGTCGATTTCCTGCGTTATTACGCGGAACGGGCGGAGGCGTTGCCGCCTGCCGCCCGGCCTTTGGGGCCTGTTGCCTGCATCAGTCCGTGGAATTTTCCGTTGGCGATTTTTACCGGCCAGGTTGCCGCGGCGTTGGCCGCCGGCAATACCGTCCTGGCCAAGCCGGCGGAGCAGACCAGCCTCGTTG